>CAILBF010000037.1 GCA_903832395.1 uncultured Actinomycetes bacterium
ATCCCCATGCCCTTCATTCTTGGAAAATCATGTTGAAAGGTGACGGTTGTCCCTGAGCCTTCTGATTGCAGCGTAAAGGTATTTGTGAAGTAACCATTTTCGTCGTGGGATTTAAATACGATCTTTTTATTGGGAACCACCTCGGTGATTGTGACTTCATTTTTATGGTCCTTTTCTGCAGGCGGAACGAATCCGACCGAGCTATACGTACTGCCAACAGCACCGATTACGCCTGAAGTTAATTTTGCCTCATAGGGTTTTGGTGACCATTGCGAGTGCTTTGTAATATCAGCGATCCAAGGCCAGACGGCATCGGCTGGGGCGTTAATAAATTGAGAAACTAAGAGTTGAGTCATTAGAACTTCCTTCACTGTTAGAAGACGATGAATGTACTGGTCGTCTTTACTTTCGGTAAAGGGGTAGTAGTTAAGCAATTAGAAAATCGATGTCACATTAATCCAACGATTAACGCAAACTCAAATTAACCTCTTAATAACCTCACGGCGATTGAGCGTTTAAGCTGTAAGTCAAGCAGAGATATTTCCAAACCTTGGATTTCTTCAAACCTTGATTACCGGATTGGTTTATCAATATTCATACCTTTGGTTTTATCTTCTTTTCCCCGAGTTGATTTCGAACAATTAATTACAAAGGTTTTAGGAAATTGGAATTCCTAAAGCTGGCCGAATTTCTTCAAACATATAGTAGAAATCCTTCAGATTTATGCCAGTTGCATCTTGAAAAGCTACGGAAAATATTTTTCCTTTCGCCATCTCTAGCCAAATATTCATATAGTTATTAAAACCTGCGAGATAAATGAGAAATTCACATGCTATAGGACCAAGTGTATAGTTGCGCTGATTGTTAGTTGCAAGTTTCTCTAACGAAGCCTTTGGTTCATTTTCCTTTGATAGACCATTATCCATTGTAGAAAATGGCCAATGATCAGAATTCAGCTCACCTAAAGCATCAAGTACTAAAGGAGACATAAGTGTTGCGCCTCCTTCTCTAAACCAACCAGGAATATCAAGTGGAGTTTTGTAATTGGTTTGACTAATAATTTGGTATTGGACTAAATGGAATATTTCGTGGGCAGCCAAAAATCCGGGAGTTCCTCTTTCTAGATTACTTTGTTTAGAGCCCGAGTAGTTCAAATATAATGCGCCAATATCTGCGCTCGCCCAACCTGAGGCGTAGTCCATCGCTAAGTTTGCACGGCTAGCCGCGGAATTTAGTGAACACCCTCCGTCTATATGAATCTTCTGGAGCCAAGCCCAATCATTGAATATAACGATCGAGATTGGCGTTTTGTATTCTGCCGGAAATAGGAAAGCTTCAAGTTGTAAAACTTTAGTGAGGGCATCTTCCGCTTTTATAAGATTCACATTGGTTAATAGTGCAGGGTCGATATAGAAATCAATAGCCGGCATTTTCTTCAATGCTCCAACAGAAATATTTGCAAAAGAAGATTTGACCGAAGTATGAATAGTGTCAAAATTGCTCGGTTCAATGACATTATATTTTTCCCATAAAGTGCTATAAATTCCACTGCCGATTAGTCCGCCATTTCCTGCAATTCCATTTCCTATATTTCCAAGTTTTGCAAGATCACACAATTTTTTTCCAGATACTGCTGGAATTTTGGACTCTGTTGGAGATGTACTTGCACTTGGAGTCGGAGTTGGGCTAGGTGTTGGGCTAGGTGTTGGGCTAGGTGTTGGGCTAGGTGTTGGGCTAGGTGTGGCTTTAGCAACTACTACCTTGACGCCCTTGCCCCACACAAGTTTCTTTCCAGATTTATTACAGGTGTACTTATAGCCAGCAGCTGTTGTAGTGGAGTTAAGTTTGGCGCAGGTAGCGCCCGTTTTAACAGATGAGAATGCCGGAGAAATCGATGGAACAAGCAATCCAATGATCACTGCACAACTTAAGAAAACCCGCTTCACTACCTCACTATATGCGAGGAATTAAGCTGTTGGTGCATCCTGCGCTAAATCTTCTGGACTATCAGGTGATTGAACCTTTGGGGCTCCCTTGAAAGTAAAGATTGCTTCTGCGCCTTCGCCCTCTGCATCTACAACAATGATTTCGCCGGCTTTAAGTTCACCGAACAAGATGCGCTCTGAAAGCGAATCTTCGATTTCACGTTGAATTGTTCGACGCAATGGACGTGCACCAAGTAGTGGATCGTAACCACGGGCGGCAAGTAAGTCCTTAGCTGCTGGAGTTAATTCGATTCCCATGTCCTTTGCCTGCAGGCGATCATCTAGATTCTTGATCATGAGATCAACAATCTGAACAATCTGCTCTTTAGTCAACTGGTGGAAGACGATTACATCATCGATACGGTTAAGGAACTCGGGGCGGAAATGAGTTTTAAGTTCGTCATTTACTTTGCCCTTCATGCGCTCGTAATTTGTCTGCTCATCATCGCTGTTAGCAAAACCAAGACCAAGGCTCTTTGAAATATCGCGAGTACCGAGGTTTGTAGTCATGATGATGACAGTGTTCTTAAAGTCAACGGTACGACCCTGTGAATCGGTAAGGCGACCATCTTCTAGAACTTGAAGGAGCGAGTTAAAGATATCTGGGTGTGCTTTTTCAATCTCATCGAATAGAACAACTGAGAATGGGCGACGGCGTACTTTTTCAGTGAGCTGTCCACCTTCGTCGTAACCGACGTAGCCTGGAGGTGCACCGAATAAACGCGATGCAGTGTGGCGCTCTGAGTACTCAGACATATCGAGCTGAATCAATGCATCTTGATCACCGAATAAGAATGATGCCAATGTGCGTGAGAGCTCAGTCTTACCAACACCTGATGGGCCGGCGAAGATAAATGATCCACCTGGACGGCGTGGATCCTTAAGACCTGCGCGCGTACGGCGAATCGCTTGTGAAAGTGCCTTGATTGCTTGATCCTGTCCGATGACACGGTTGTGAAGCTCATCTTCCATGCGCAATAGGCGGGCAGTCTCTTCTTCAGTTAACTTAAAGACTGGGATACCAGTTGAGATAGATAGAACCTGAGCGATGAGTTCTTCATCAACTTCAGTGACCTTATCTAAATCAGTCGCTTTCCAATTCTTCTCTGCCTCATGCTTTTCAGCGATTAAGGTTTTTTCCTTATCGCGAAGGGATGCGGCCTTTTCAAAGTCCTGGCCATCAATGGCCGACTCTTTTTCCTTGCGGGCATCGGCGATTTTGTCATCGAATGCGCGAAGCTCAGCAGGCGCGGTCATGCGCTTAATGCGAAGACGTGAGCCTGCCTCATCGATTAAATCAATCGCCTTATCTGGCAAGAAACGATCAGAAACGTAGCGATCTGCAAGGTTTGCAGCTGCCGCTAATGCGCCATCGGTAATAGATACACGGTGATGTGTTTCGTAGCGATCGCGAAGACCCTTCAAGATTTCAATTGTGTGCGCAACTGATGGCTCTTTAACTTGAATTGGTTGGAAGCGGCGCTCAAGGGCTGCATCCTTTTCAACGTGCTTGCGATACTCATCAAGGGTGGTTGCACCGATTGTCTGGAGCTCGCCACGGGCCAGCATTGGCTTCAAGATGCTAGCTGCATCGATTGCACCTTCTGCTGCACCTGCACCGACGAGAGTATGAATCTCATCGATAAAGAGAATGATGTCACCGCGAGTTTTAATCTCTTTGAGAACTTTCTTCAAGCGTTCTTCGAAATCTCCACGGTAGCGACTACCGGCAACAAGTGCACCTAAATCAAGTGAGTACAACTGCTTATCTTTCAAAGTCTCTGGAACATCGTTCTTGTAAATTGCTTGGGCTAGACCTTCGACGACTGCAGTCTTACCAACGCCTGGTTCGCCAATTAAAACTGGGTTATTTTTAGTACGGCGCGATAGAACTTGCATAACGCGTTCGATTTCATTTTCGCGACCAATTACTGGATCGAGCTTTCCTTCACGGGCAGCTTGAGTGAGGTTACGACCGAATTGATCGAGAACTAATGATGTTGATGGTGTGCCCTCTGCAGGTCCACCTTGAGCAACGGCCTCTTTACCTTGGTAACCAGAGAGGAGTTGAATTACTTGCTGACGTACGCGATTCAAATCGGCGCCAAGTTTTACAAGTACTTGTGCCGCAACGCCTTCGCCTTCGCGGATAAGGCCGAGCAAAATATGTTCAGTGCCAATGTAGTTGTGGCCAAGCTGTAGTGCTTCGCGTAATGAAAGCTCTAGAACTTTTTTAGCGCGTGGAGTAAATGGAATGTGACCACTAGGTGCTTGCTGACCTTGTCCGATGATCTCTTCAACCTGTGCGCGAACACCTTCAAGGGAGATACCGAGGGATTCGAGTGCCTTAGCGGCAACGCCTTCGCCTTCATGGATGAGCCCAAGCAGAATGTGCTCGGTACCGATGTAGTTGTGATTGAGCATGCGGGCCTCTTCTTGGGCCAGCACAACCACACGACGGGCTCGGTCTGTAAAGCGCTCAAACATTGGCGTACTCCTTCTTATTCGATTCATTAAGCCTAATACCTCTGGCCGCGCGGCCGCGAGGTGGATAGGGCTCGACATTTACAACCCTAGGGGTGGGGCTTTTATGCCCCGATTAGCCCACTATCTAGGACAGAATCTTCAACATTCTGGTATTTCCCAGGGTATTTGGCTTGGCCGACTCTAAATCTAAGAATTCGGCGATACCCGCATCATAAGAGCGCAGAAGCTCGGCATAGACGGATTGATCTACGGGAGTGCCCTCGATTACTTCAAAACCGTGGCGGCCAAAGAAATCTGTTTGAAAAGTCAGGCAGAAAATTTTCTCTACTCCAACTTCACGGGCGCGTTGAATAATCGCCTCAAGAATTTGGTGACCTATCCCCTGTTTGTGCAAACCCTCTTGAACGGCAACGGTTCGAACTTCGGCTAAATCTTCCCAAAGAATATGAAGTGCGCCGCAACCAACGAGAACGCCATCTTTCTCGGCGACAATAAACTCTTGGACGCTTTCATACAGCGTGACAGTTTCTTTTGAAAGCATTTGACCAGGGGCGGCATATGAATCTACAAGATTACGAATTGATTTAACGTCTTTAGTTTTAGCAGGTCGAATAACGATCATTGTTAATCTGCCTCGGGTTTAACCAGTGGGAACAAAATTGTTTCGCGGATACCAAGGCCAGTCAGCGCCATAAGTAAACGATCTACACCCATTCCCATTCCACCCATTGGAGGCATTCCGAACTCCATTGCACGTAGGAAATCCTCATCAACTTGCATCGCCTCAAGATCACCATTAGCACCTAGAGATGATTGTTCTACTAAACGCTCACGTTGAATAACTGGATCGATTAACTCCGAGTAGCCCGTTGCTAATTCAAAACCATCGACATATAAATCCCACTTTTCGGCAACACCAGGTAGTTCGCGATGTGCACGTACAAGCGGCGATGTATCAACCGGGAAGCCCATAACGAAAGTTGGGGCAATCAACTGATCTTTAGCTACGTGCTCGAAGATCTCTTCAGCTAACTTGCCGGTAATCCACTTAGGGTCCATCTTTATGCCGAGTTTCGTTGCAATAGTTTTCAGTTCTGCAATAGGAGTTAGGGCGGTAACGCTCTGTCCAACCCCTTCAGAAATAGCATCGTATAAGGAGATTTCGCGCCAATTGCCGCCTAAATCAGCTTGGCGGCCATCGTGGTGAGTAACGATATGGGAACCGGCTACTGCCATTGCTGCATTTTGGACAAGTGCACGAGTTAACGCGGCGATTGATTTCCAATCACCATATGCCTGATAACTCTCGATCATTGCAAATTCAGGTGAGTGCGATGAATCCGCGCCTTCATTGCGGAAGTTACGGTTGATTTCAAAAACGCGTTCAATGCCGCCAACAACGCAACGCTTTAAAAATAGCTCTGGGGCAATACGTAAATAGAGATCCATATCGTAGGCATTTGAAAAAGATTTAAATGGTCGAGCTGTCGCACCGCCGTGCATAACTTGCAGCATTGGAGTTTCTACTTCAATGAAATTATCTTTCGCAAAAGTCTCACGCAAAGAACTCATAACTGCTGGACGTAACCGTGCATTTGCGCGCGCCTCTGGTCGAACGATCAAATCAACGTAGCGCATACGGACGCGAGTTTCCTCAGACATCGGTTTGTGATCATTTGGCAAAGGTCGCAATGACTTAGAAGCTAACTTCCATGACGAAGCTAGGATTGAAAGTTCACCGCGCTTAGATGTAATGATCTCGCCAGTGACTGAAACGATGTCACCTAAATCAATATCGGATTTCCAAGAATCAATAGATTCTTGACCAACTTTATCAAGCGAGAACATTGCTTGAAGCTCAGTGCCATCGCCTTCGCGCAAAGTTGCAAAACATAGTTTGCCGGTATCGCGTTTAAAAATTATGCGCCCAGTAAGACTTTCAATGGCGCCAGTTGCAACATCAATATCCAAGCCAGCATGTTGTTGGCGCACTTCTAGCAATGATTTTGTTCGTGGAACCGCCACTGGATATGGCTCCACTCCGCTTTCAATGAGGGCGGCCCGCTTTTCGCGCCGAATTCTCAGCTGTTCAGGCAAATCCTCTTCGATGGGTGCGGTTTCATTGCTCATAATGGAGTGGAGTCTAACGGTTCAAGCATTTCGTTCGTGAATTAAGCGAAGCCCAATCAGTGTTAAATCTGGTTCATGATCAGTAATTGTTTCAGAGACCCCGATAATCAACGGTGCTAAACCGCCCGTTGCAATAACTTTTGGCGTGCCTGAATATGACTCAGCCAACTCGGCAGTGATGCGATCAACCAAGCCATCGACCTGTCCAGCGAAACCGAAAATTGTGCCCGACTGAAGCGCCTCAACAGTATTTTTCCCAATTACATTTTTAGGTCTAACTAGCTCGACTTTGCGCAACTGCGCAGCTCGAGCAGCCAGTGCATCAACTGAAATCTCTATGCCTGGGGCTAGGGCGCCACCTAAGAACTCTCCCTTCGGGGAGACAACATCTAAGTTCGTCGATGTTCCAAAATCAACAACTATTGCGGGCCCGCCAAATAAAGTGTGTGCCGCCAGCGTATTTACGATTCGATCGGCGCCAATTTCCTTGGGATTATCGACTAATAAAGGAACACCAGTCTTAATTCCTGGTTCAACAATTGTTGTTCGGACATCGGCGAAGTAATCATTAATCATGCTCCGCAGCTCACGAAGTGTTGCTGGAACCGTTGAACAAATTGATAGGCCACTCACGGTGTAATCCTCAACAAGTGAGCGATATTGCAGCCATAGCTCATCTGCCGTGCTGCGGGGATCGGTTTTGACTCGCCATGAATGAACTAGTTCATCGCCATCAAAAATCCCAAGGACAGTATTGGTATTACCTACATCGATTGTTAGCAGCATTAGGCACCCATTCGCATGTTATCTATAAGGCGCACGCCATCAATCCAACCAGCGATGAGTGCGCGTTTGTTCTTTGTAATATCAGTTGCAATTGAGAAATCATCCTCGTTAATAATTACTGCATAGTCTCGTTTGAAACCAACATCGGTTGAAAGCGTTGTATCGATAATCTCCTGCGCAATTGCGACTGTCGGTGCTAATCGAGCTGCGGCCATTGCACGGTAAATAACATTGGCACTTACACGGCCA
>CAILBF010000038.1 GCA_903832395.1 uncultured Actinomycetes bacterium
ATCAAAGGGATTAGCGGGAAAGTCACCCGCATCTGCAACTTGTTGTTGCGAGAATGGTGAAACATCTCCGGCAGGATTGTAAGGGCGCAACAAACGTGCTGACTCGCGGACATGGCTCGGTCCAAAGCGGGCACCAGGGCGGTATGAAACACCGCTATCAAAGGGGATGCCAACGATGGCCACATCAACATCAGATACTTCGTGAAGTTCTGGTAACTGGGCGAAAGTTGTGAGTCCGCTATATCGCGGGACTTTAGTAGCATCGATTTGACCGACAATCTTGCCGTTGGTCACTCTCGGTTTATTGATATCGCCCATTTACAAATCCTATCTCGCTACCGGCTGGCGATAGCGCGGACTGGTGCCCCGAGTGGGGGTCGAACCCACACTGGGAGGATTTTAAGTCCGTGAAGTCAGGTTGGATGGATACATATTTAGAGGCTTGGGACTTACCTACCTAACTCGCAGTTGAATGCAACTGGTGGGCAACCAATCTTTGGGGAATATCTTCCCTAGCGCGATTTCGCCGTGTATTCTGACCGCAAAACTCCATATGGATAGGCTGGAAAACAAGAACCTGATTACTCTTAATCACCGGGTCGGGGGTTCGAGTCCCTCACACCGCACTTAGATTGAGCGCGAATTCTGCGCTCGCTACTAATGCTCTTTGGTATGCCTTCTCTACTGCATAAAACTGGTGATAGGCAGGAAGCATTTTGTTTGTGTGCTTACCTGACACAAATATCGAGAAGTGTTGAATTACTTCAAGTAAATTCTTTGGATTTAAAAATCCCTCAATTAAAGTTTGGGTATGTCCAAAAGCGCCATGTGGGTCACGGTCGATTCCATCTACCGAACGCCACTTAGTAAATCTCTCTTTGTCTGCAGTTAGGCTTCCCACCATTGCATCTGAGCCATCTGCAATGACAAGGGCTACGTTGTAATAGAACAGGCGTGAAATCTGTTCTTTATACGTCTGAATCTGGTTAAACGCCTTCCAAACATTTTCATCTTCGTTATCTGGACTCTTTAGCTCGATGACAACGATTGGTAAACCATTAAGAAAGAGGACCACGTCGGGTCTGCGGCTACCTGCATCAGAATCATGGGTTACTGTGAATTGATTGACAGCAAGCCACTCATTGTTTTCTGGCTTATTAAAATCAACTATCCAGGCTAATTTTGTGGACTCTTCGCCATTGGCTTCTCTGACAGAGATAGGCATGCCTTCCGTCATCCATGTAGAGATTAGTTGATTGGCTCGAAGAACGTCAGTTTCACCAGGTGAAGCTAACTTCTGGCGCAATGTACGAATAGCTTCTCTAGGAAGGCCGGGGTTAATTCGAGAAAGAGCTTCCTCCACGCGACTACCTAGGATGACTTCTTTATAGCTTTCTCGTTCTGGAGCAGAGCCATCAGGAGCAATTTCGGGTCCATGCATGTACTCCCAAGCATCAGGTAGCCACTCTAAGAATTGAACCTCATAGGCATCTTCTCCTGTGAACTTCATGATGCCAACATTTCTTTGGGAATCTGCAGTTCGCCCGAAATCAACCGTGGGAGCAAGGAGTCACGTATTTCAGCTAAGTTGCGACTCTCAATCGAAGTCTTAATCTTAAGAGAAATAAGCGGCTCAATAATTTCAGTAGCACGATTCAATAATTCTGAATTTGGAATTGCAAGCTTTGATTCAGATAGGTGACCTCGCTGAATGTGGCCCATTGTCGTGGCTTTTCCACTAGCAATTTCCCTGAAGAATGAAAGGAAACTCTTTGTTGATAAATAGGAATACCAATCTGGAACATTTTTGCCAGTTACTTTAAAAAGGTGCTGATTAAGTGCGCCTAAACCCCCTGTCCAAGTTTCTACTTCAAGGGTGCCTGACCAAGAAAATAAAATGTCACCATCTTTGATAATGAATTTGGGGTCCAATAACCCAGAAGCCATATCAGCACCTTGGGTATTACCCGCTCTTAGTTGCGCGATTTTAATTACGGGTAATTGCTCATTTTCTTCAATTACAGGGAATTTCTGCATGGCAAGACCATTTAAGTATTCTGAAATCTCATCAAGTGAGCGGACTTCCCAACCTTTAGGAATTAAGCCAAGCTCAGATTCCTCAAAAGAGTCAGGAAATAGCGCCGAAGTCGCAGCATCCATGCCAGTTGGCTTTTCACCAACCATCTTTGCTTTTACTGGGTCGAAATCTATAAACCAAGATTTAAAGATTGTTTGTACGATGTCTTCTAAAGTTTTGGAGAGGGCATTGTTGGATGCAATCTTTGCATCCAAATTATTCATACAATTACCGATTGCAATTTGCATTGGATGACTGGGTATTGCTACTTCGAGGCTTGATAGTTCTCCAAGGCTAAGATTTGTCTGTACTGATTGAACAATTCTGCGCATTGCATTTTTCTGGCTCTTAGTGTCCTTGAGAAAATAGAACAAATATTGAGTATCAATTAAATCTTTTATCGGCCTGAGTATCGCAACTGCTTGATTGGTATTAGCTGGCAAAATCGAACTATCTACAACGGCCATTCTTCCAATGCTTCCAGCAATCGAATAAAGGATATCTCCCTCTTGCAGTTTGGAACGATTTAGCTTGTCATGCGTAGTCTCATCAATTTTCTGCATTTTGCTTGAAATGATATTGCCATCTTCTGAAAGGCACTCAACTTTTATAAAATTAATTTCTCCTTCGTTCAACTTCATGCCCAAACTTGTAGGCGTTGTCCCTTTGGTGATTAGAGAGCAAATTTCCTTCAGGCTTTTAATTTGCATATTAGGAAAGCCCCAGCTGACTCAAATTCTTTAAAATTACCGCTTCCAGGTGATGAGACTCTTCAAGTTGTTCTGAAAGCTGGGTCGTCAATGTTTGCATGCGGGTAGCGAAGTCTTCGTTATTTTCAGATTCCACTTCTTCTGTACCGATGTAACGGCCAGGCGAAAGAGAGTCGCTATTCTTCGCAATTTCTTTACGGGTTACTGATTTACAGAACCCATCAATATCTTCATATTTCCCATCACACCAGCAATTAAAGGTGTCCGCAATCCGAGCAATTTCTTCCTCGCTAAATTCAATCTGAGTTCTTGAGATTGCAGTACCTAGTTTGCGGGCATCAATAAAAAGAACTTGATTTTCACGCTTCTTCTTCCATTTTGATTTATCTTTGTTGAAAAACCAGAGAGAGCTTGGTATCTGAGTTTTAAAGAAAAGCTGACCAGGTAAGTCAATAATGCACTCAATTACATCATCATCTAGAAATGCCTTACGAATAAGGTCATCTCCCCCTTGGCTTGAAGTTAGCGTTCCACGTGGCATCACACGACGCGCATTGGTGCCGTTCGGGATCTTAATGTGCTCAGGTTGATTCTCGTAAAATCAACTTACCAGGGTATTTCTTAATTCCTACAATAGATTTGCCCGCAATCATATCTGCAAGGTGTTGAGCTGCAATTCCGCCGAGCTCTTCTAATTGCAAATCAATGGAAGTAATCATTGGGTTACAGCCTATTGTCACTACATCCCAGTTATCAAAACCCAGTACAGATACTTGCTGGGGGACTGAATATCCGCGTTCACGCAGTCTTTCGATAGAGCCTCTCGCAATTTGATCATTTCCGCAGAAAATTCCGTCAAATTGGATCCCATTTTCTATTAGCGCATCTACTCCCGACCGCCCCCATGATTCTGACCAATCTCCGAATAGTGGTTCGCCCGTAAGTGTCAGGTTGTTCAGAGCTAGTTGTGCTCGAATGCCATTTAACCGTAATTGGGTCGCATCGTAAGATCTGTCACCCGTGATGTAGGCAATCCTTCTTCGTCCCAATGAAACCAAATGTTCAATACCCAATTGCGCTGATTTAAAATCATCAGTAATTATAGAAAGGTCGTTCGGGTCTTCGGAATGTCCATATACGTAAATAATTGGAACAGGTAAATCTGTTCCAAGTGATTTTCTGGGGTTAGAGGTACTTGCCAAGACAATTATTCCATCGACTCTTCTGCTCAGGAGTGACCGCAAATGAAAAGCTTCACGAATTGAATCTCCGCGAGCATCGCAGAGAAAAACCGCAATTTTTTCCGACCCAAATGCATTTTCAACTCCGGTCAGAATCGGAATACTGAATCTTCCGACTAAGTCATCGGTTAGCAAGCCAATGGTTTCTGACGTGCCTTTAGCTAAATTTTTAGCATAGTAGTTGGCTTCGTATCCCATTTCTTCAGCAACTCTGAAAATTCTTTTCTTAGTACTTGCGCTGACATCAAATTTGCCATTAATTGCCTTGGAAACAGTCGAGACGGAAAAACCCGATTCGTGGGCAACGTCATGCAAGGTTAAATGGCGAACACCATTACCTTTTGAACCCGATTTACGTTTCGAAACCTCGCTCATGCCCAACCCCGTTTATTAGAACTTAAGTACATCCTATCTTGAGTCTCGAAAATTTTCGAAATGGTGGCTCTATTGACACCAATTCACCATGCTGTATATTAACGAAAACGTTTTCGAAAAACGTCGAAAATGTTGCCGAAGGAGGCGTAGTGAAAAAAAGAGAACTATTAAATGGGAGATCAAAGAAGGCGTTCCCTGCCGTTCTTGCCAGTGCAGCCTTAGGGCTTGCATTTGTAAGCGTAACAAATATCCAGCCAGCATCGGCCGCGCAAAGCATCACAGTTTGGCATTATTTTAATGCCCCGGCTCAAGTTAAAGAGATGACCGACTACGGCACTCTTTTCCAAAAGGACCACCCAGGGGTAGTTGTTAAGAACGTTTACATCCCTTATGACCAAGAGGAGCCAAAGTTAATTGCTGCTGCAGGTGCCAAGACTGGCCCAGACGTAGTGGTATTTAACGGCGGCGACGCTGATTTGTTAATTCAGTCGAACGTAATTGCTCCAATGACCAAACACTGGAATTCATTCGCTGATAAGTCGAAATTCCCTGCTGGCGTAATCCACAGCTACAACGGAGGAATTTACGCAGTTCAGGGGTATGTCAACCTACTAGGGCTCTGGTACAACGCAGATCTACTTAAGCAGGATAAATTGACTCCTCCAAAGACTTTTGCGGAACTAACTGCCGATCTTGCTGCCGTCAAGGCTGCAGGACAACAAGGAATTACATTAACTGGTATGGCAAATGGCCAAGGTGAATGGCAAGCATTGCCATGGTTGACCAATTTTGGTTTCAACTACGCTACGCCAACCGCCGCTACAGCAACCAGTGCATTTTCAATGATCAAGGATTGGGTTGACAAGGGCTACCTTTCACAACAATCCTCTACTTGGGATCAGACTGTTCCTTTTACTACATGGGCAGCTGGCGGAGTTGCATTTGCTGAAAACGGTAATTGGCAAATGGGAACTGCTGCCTCAACAGCAAAATTCAAGTATGGCGTAGTGCCTATGCCACTTTCGGCAACTGGCAAGGTATACCTTGGAGGGGAAGCAGAAGGAATTGGCGCCTTCTCTAAAAATCCAACTCTCGCCTGGCAGTATCTCCAATCCACATACTTCAGCAAAGCTGGTCAAACTCTTGCACTGAAGGAAGTCGGAAGTATTCCTAGCCGTTCTGACCTTTCAGACAGTCCAAGCGTGACCGGGAATCCGTTGCTCAGCCCATTTGTATATGAAATTCAAAAGATGGGACAGGCGTATCCTCCAGCATCGATGCCAGGCAAGAACGTATCTGCAATTCAAACTGCAGGAGGTCAAGCTTGGAGCGCTGTAATCGGTGGTCAAGCTACTCCCGAAACAGCGGCAAAGTCATTTATTGATGTGCTGACTCCGCTACTAACTAAGTAAATAATACGTAAATAAAAGTGCACATAATCATGTTCTCTGGTTCAATTGAGTGATATTGGACCAGATAACATGACACGTATTGCAAAAAGAAAATTCGGCTCCATAACGAAACGAAAAGCATTTTTCTTAGTTCCTGCGGGAATTTACTTAGGTCTCATGAGCGTATATCCATTAGCCATCCTCATAAAAATGAGCATGAGTAGAGTAACTGAAACCACAATTAATCAAAAATGGCCTAGCGCTGGTCTCCTCAACTACAAGGAGGGGATTAAATCTGGCCAAGTGACAGGGGCTCTCAACCGAACTTTAATGTTCGTGACAATAGTGACCTTAATTGGACTTATCATGGGATTCTTTTCAGCTATTGCTCTTAAAAATTCTGGAAAATTTTCCACGTTTCTTATGGCTGGAATGGTCTTTATCTGGGCGTTACCGCCTGTAATCAATGGAAGTGTATGGAAATTTTTGTTATCCCAAAATGGGTTGATCAACACAATTCTCCATCAATTTGGCATGACATCTGTGCCATTTCTCTACAACGCACATGTTGCTTTGCTCTTTATCTCCCTGGTCAATTCATGGGCCGTTATCCCATTCAATGCTTTGGTTTTTAGAGCGGCTATTCTTTCGATTCCCGAAGAAATACTTGAGGCTTCAAAGCTCGATGGCGTGAATGCCTGGCAAGAAATCAAATACATCACGTTTCCCTTCTTGAAACCTACCGGATTTGTCCTAACTATTTTGACGGTTGTTTATGCATTTCGAAGTTTTGACTTTATTTATGTAATGACCTTTGGAGGTCCGGGAACTGCAACCAATACTCTCCCTTACTTGAGTTATAACCAATCGTTTGCTCAATACAATTTTGGGCTCGGATCTTCCACTGCAATACTCACACTGCTAATTGTCTTCAGTTTAGGAATTTTTTACTCTCGCACTCTATCTAAAGAAGAGAGTATCTAATGTCAAAAAAATCAAGGAAATTCCAACCAGTCCAATTCTCATTCAGAGTGTTTCTTCTTGCGTTGTATGCAATTCCAATTTTATGGATTATTTTAACGTCATTGAAATCTGCAGGGGACATTCTAGATTCACATCACCTTTTCTTCTTCAAACCCACGATAGATGCATACAAAACTGCATTGGGTAATAGTGGCTTCGTTCCCGCGATATTTCAGTCAGCAATAATTGCGACCGGGACAACTTTTTTGACGTTGCTTCTAGCAATCCCGGCTGGCTACGCCTTGGCTCGTGTAAACGGAATTATTTCAAGTGTGGTTTTAGCCACTTTGATTATCTTGCAAATGACACCTCAGACCGCGAGCATCATTCCTCTCTTTAAATTACTTAATGACTGGAAACTGTTGGATAATACAGTTGGAGTTATTTTTGCCGACACAGCCTTGCTTACTCCTTTCGCTATTCTGCTCATGCGTCCATTTTTCCGTACGATTCCTATCGTTTTAGAAGAGGCGGCTGCGATTGATGGGGCAGGATCATGGCTAACATTCAGAAAGATAGCTCTACCATTATCGTTCAATGGGGCTGCAACTACTGCCACCTTGATTTTCTTGATAACGTGGGGTGAGTTTCTATATTCCATTAATTTTTTCCTGACTCCTGGAAAGTACCCTTCCAGCGCCCTCCTTGCTGAGCAAGTTTCTGCTTATGGGATTAATTGGTCTGGACTCATGTGTCTTGCGGTGATCACATCTATTCCAATTCTGATCTTATTTTTGATGACGTACAAGCTTTTGAAAAATGGGCTAACTCTAGGAGCTGTGAAATGAATATATCTAACAAAACAATAGCAGGACCACTGAAATTGACAGAAAGTGCGTCATTAGTCTCAGTACCGTTATCGGCGAGTGGTTCATCTTTGGATGAAAATGATTTTTTTGGATACTGGCAGAAGCAAAATGTCGCACGAACGATCCCACATATCTTTAAAGAAATGGTCGACCGTGGATATATTGCGAACATGGCAAGCATCAAGAATCCTGAGGTAAAAAGAAGGGCAATGTGGTTCTCTGATTCGGACGTTTTTAAGGGACTCGAAGCCGCATTGTGGTCTTCCCAGTTAAATCCTCAGATATTGGATGTCATTGGTTATGACGAAATTTGCGATTACATCGATGCGAATCAAGAAAATGACGGGTACATCAATAGTCATTTCCAAAAAGTTGAACCGGCCTTCAAGTGGATGGATTTTGCTAGTGGTCATGAAATTTATACAGCCGGACATTTAATTCAAGCAGGCGTTGCTGAGTCTCGAATTCTAGGGAAGAAGAAGCTTTATGGGAGCGCAATCAAATTTGCTGACCTTCTGGTTAAGAAATTTGGAAATGATCAACCTTATATTTCTGATGGTCACCCTTTAATTGAAACAGCGCTTATTGAGCTCTATAGAGAAAGTGGGGATGCTTCATACTTGCGTCTGTCTGATAAAATGCTCGAAGGACGAGGTCATGAGACTATCGCTTCATCTAATGCTGCAAATCATTTTCATCCGACTCCAGCGAAGTACATTCAGGACCATGTTCCCGTTCGAGAAACCAATCAAGCGGTTGGTCACGCTGTTAGGCAAATGTACCTCGGCTTGGGTGTCATGGATTTGTTCATTGAAACTAAAGATCTTGCGTTGTTGGCGGTGCAGGAAACGCTCTGGGAAGATGTTACTTCTGCCAAGATGTATTTAACTGGCGGTATTGGCTCTCGCCATCGCGATGAATCCTTTGGTGATCCGTACGAACTGCCGAATGATCGAGCATACGCTGAGACTTGTGCATCAGTCGGGTTGTTCATGTGGTCTTGGAAGTTATTGCTCGCAACTGGGAAGAGTCGCTATGGAGACCTACTCGAAACCTTGATACATAATATCCTTCCCGGTGCTATATCTTCTGATTATCAGAATTTTTTCTATTCAAATCCACTGCACAGACGTGCCGATCATATGATGACATTTGATGAGGAAGCATCGTCACGGTTGCCCTGGTATAGGGTTTCTTGTTGTCCTGCAAATTTAGCTCGCCTCGTAGGCTCTTTGAATACATATTTATTAAGTGAAAATTCTCAAGGGATCTATGTGCACTTGTATTCCTCGGGAAGATTTTCGAGCGCAACGTCGGAATTACCTTTTCAGATTCACCTGAATTCGAAATATGCCACAGCGGGAAATGTTCAGTTACAGGTACATCAAATATCAGGTCAGGCAATCTATTTGCGAAATCCAAAGTGGAGTAAGAACGCCATAATCAAAATAAATGGTGACACAGTTGTGATAAAGCCTAACAAAGAGGGCTATTTTGCTTTAGAAGGTTGCAAAGACAAAGACATCATCGAGATTGATTTTGGAATTAAAGCCGAGTTTGTCTTTCCGCATCCCTTGATCGATGGGTGTCGGGGTTGTGTAGCGATTGTGCGGGGGCCAACTATTTATGTCCTTGAGCAGTCGCCAAAAAATGGAGGGATGAAGGTCGAGGACTTTGTTTTAGAATCCCAAAGCCCATTATTAGAGTCAGAAGCAGAGGATGCAAATGGAAGGTCATTCATTGAAATCACCGTAAAGGGATTTTTGCCAGAAGTCGAAGAATCTCCCTATCAAACCAGCGTCAAACCTTTAAAAGGCCAGTCGGTGAAGGCAGTGTTGGTGCCTTATTCGTTGTGGGGCAACCCCGTGTTGGGTGGGATGCGAGTCTGGATTCCTGCCACGTCATACATTTATCAGTGAGCGAAGCCTAGAAACTTTGCGTAGAGTCGGGATTGGTTAATTAGTTATGTCGAGCACTGAGAAATATGTCATTGGCGTCGACTTTGGAACTTTGTCGGGTCGTGCACTTTTAGTTCGGGTATCTGATGGCAAAGAGATGTGTACCAGCGTCTTTGAATACCCTCATGCCGTCTTAGAGATCACTTTACCTAATTCTCAAAAGCTCTTACCGGCTGACTGGGCCCTGCAAGTGCCACAAGATTATGTAGCTGTCTTGAAACAGACGGTGCCGGATGTTTTATCGCGAGGCGGCGTCAATGTGGCTGATGTCATAGGCATTTCCACCGATTTCACGGCATGCACGGTATTGCCCGTGTTGAAAGATGGTACCCCCCTCTGCGAACTTCCAGAATTTCTCGACCGACCTCATGCATACGTGAAATTGTGGAAGCATCATTCTGCACAGTCTCACGCCGATCGAATCAACAATCTAGCTCATGAACGTAGTGAAAAGTGGATTGATAGGTATGGCGGAAAGATCTCTTCCGAGTGGGAATTCGCCAAGGCGCTTCAACTTTTGGAGGAAGATCCAGAAATTTGTCAAAATATGGGCCATTGGATCGAAGCTGCTGACTGGATCACTTGGCAGTTGACCGGTAAGTATACGAAAAATATTTGCACCGCGGGATACAAGGCAATCTATCAAGACGGGGAGTACCCATCGAAGGATTTCTTAACCGTACTAAACCCTGGTTTCGCAAACTTTGTTGAAGATAAGGTGCGGCACCCTCTTTCGCAATTGGGTGATTTGGCCGGAACCCTAACTCCAGAAGCAGCGTCTTGGACAGGGCTCAATATCGGTACTGCAGTCGCCGTTGGAAACGTCGATGCCCACGTCACTTCAGTAGCAGCTAATGCCACTCACCCCGGTCAAATGGTTGCCATTATGGGCACGTCTACCTGTCACGTCATGGTATCTGATCAGTTAGCAGAAGTCCCAGGTATGTGTGGAGTTGTTATGGGTGGAATCGTGCCAGGACAACTGGGGTATGAAGCGGGGCAGAGCGGTGTCGGCGATATCTTTGGATGGTTCGCAAATAATTATGTCAATGAAGATTATGCATCGGCAGCTCGATCCGCCCCACTCGAGTTCTACTTCTTTTTGTAACCCTTTGGGCAAGCCGGCTTAACAGCAATCACTTTCTTAGTGAGCTTTCCTTTGACACAAGTAAGAATGATTTTCTTGCTTGCCACCGCTTTCTGTTGACCTAATAAATCGGCTGCGGCTTTATCGGTTGCTGCTTTATCGGTTGCTGCTTTATCGGTTGCTGCTTTATCGGCTGCGGCTTTATCAGCTGCGGCTTTATCAGCTGCGGCCTTATCGGCTGCCGCTTTCTCCTCTGCGATTTTGTTAGATCCCCCGGAAATCGTCACATCAATTGGCAAAGATGCAATCCCAGTGGCAACTACATATAACTTTGATGGACCGTTTTCGAAATCCGAACCAATCGTCATATTGAATGTCGATGGCGCCATCGGAGCGATGGAGGTACTACTAATGCCAGAAGTGGTTGCATAAAAAACATGATGAGATGCATTGTTTACGATTCAGAACTTAGACCTATCCATTCAGGCATAAATTCGGATACCTCTTGCAAACCTTCAAGAGAGTGATTCTTAAAATAGAGAACCCAGCTTTCTGTCTCAAAAACTTCCAAAGGATTCAGTGCAGGTCCGTCCATCCTAGGCAATTCATCTGTATCAGCAATCCCCTCAAGAGCGTAGAAGGTGATGAGGAAAATCCCCACCTGTCGTAATACGGGATTCGCGTGCTGAAGCGTATATTCCGCCCAAAGCCTGGCCTCTACTTGATTGTGTTTAGATTCAAATGATTCAAAAATGTCGAGATTATTCATGAAATCCTTATCAACTAGGTTGTTTGGGTGACCTGTACTAGCGCATCTTTTTTGTCATGAATTAATTATCGCCCAACTTACGCTCTGAGCGATGTAGATGCACTTCCCAGGGTTGGGAGAATGCAACCTAGGTAACCCCAGCAACCTTTTTAGGCTACTGCCTAATTCAATAAACCCTTACCCATCCGTAAGCCCTGGTGTGTTAGTTATTCCAACTTCACTTAACCCTGGGGGGGTTAATTGGTGTGTTATTTACCGTCACAAACCAGCCTAAACAAAGTAAAAACTAAATCTTGTACTTGTCAGTGGATAGGTTCATAATGAGCTCAAACAGGTTCAAAACTACATAATGAAGCACTTGCTAAGTGCCCCGAGTGGGGGTCGAACCCACACTGGGAGGATTTTAAGTCCTCTGCCTCTGC
>CAILBF010000039.1 GCA_903832395.1 uncultured Actinomycetes bacterium
GGATGTTTTACGTACTTTGGTATTAGCAACTTATTTACTGGGCGTTAAACGTATTTTGATTATGCCTCACACAAACTGTCGAATGGCGATGGGCGAAGAGGCCGATATTCACGCGTTGATTCAAAAGGAACATGGCGTCGACACACGTAGCCTTGAGTTCCGTACAGTCACCGATCAAACCAAAGCATTAATCACCGACGTAAATCGCGTTCGTGCCTATCCCTTATTAAATGAAGGTGTTGTAGTTGGCGGGGCAATTTACGATGTAACGAATGGAAAAATTACTCCGATTGATTGTTAGTTCGGCGTACCGGTGAACGAGTAATCGGATAACTTAGATCTTCTAAGAATTGAAGAATTACTGCATTCATTAACCCTGGTTTTTCCTTAACAACTATGTGTGACGTACCCGGAATAACGGCCAATTGCCCCAGTGGTAGAGCTTCAAAAAGTGCGATCGTATGCGAATGATTGATTACATCATCGTCACCAACTAGAACAAGCACTGGGCATTGGATTGTGGCAATTTCACCGAGCGTAAGCTTTGGTTCGCTCTCCCAAATTGCATGCATGCGGATAGTTTTTTCAAGCAACGTATGTGGTGCATCGGGCGAGATTAAGTTGTATTCAGCTTGATCATCTTCGGAAATCTCGGGGTCGCCGAAAGCCTGCATAACACCGCTGAAGTGAAAATTTGCACCGATGGCGACAATTGATTTAACAAGGTCCGGGCGTTGAATCGCGACCATTAGCGCGATAATTCCACCATCACTCCACCCGATTAAATGTGCGGGCTCCTTTACAACGTCCTCTAAATAAGCAATCGCCTCTTGAGTTTGAAACTCGAAGTGCAAACTCCCGGGTAGGTCTCCAGTGAAACCATGGGCAGTCCGGTCGTAGGCAAAAACATGAAACTCATCTTCAAGGGGAGGGACCATCAAGTAATCCCAGCTAGAGGTCTTGCTTAATCCTCCGTGAAGTAAAACCACGGCCTCGCCATCACTTTCCCACTCATAATTATAAACTTGGTGGCCGCGAAGGTTTATGTAATCTGGCATTACATCGAGTCCATAATATGTCGGTTACCTCGGTCGAAAGTTAAGTAGTTCCACGTCCAATCGGCCACGGTCCCAATCTTATTACGCCCGCCTAAGAGATAGAACAAATGTAAAAATAGCCATGCATACCAAGCTGGAATGCCTACTAATTTAAAACTCTTTACTTCTACGACGGCCTTGTGGCGGCCAATCGTTGCCATTGAACCTTTGTCGCGATAAGCGAAGGGTAATAATGGTTGATTTTTAATAATTCTCCGCAACTGCTGGGCAACGAATTTTCCTTGCTGCAGGGCGACCGGGGCGACCATCGGTAAGAATCGCCCGTCTTTGCCTTTTATTCCAGCGATGTCACCGATCGCCCACATGTAAGGATAGTTTTTAACTTGAAGAGACTGTTCAACATCTATACGTGAGTTAACAAGCGGGAGGTTTAATCGAGCCGCAGTTGGTTCGCCCTGTACGCCTGCAGCCCAAATTATGACCTGTGCTTGAATTGATTCGCCATCTTTAATCTCAATCACTCTGGATTTAATCTGCGCCACCGCCGTATTGAGGCGAACTTCCACGCCAAGTTTTTCGAGATCTCGCTTTGTCCGTGCCGAAAGGCTCTCTGAGAAACTCGGCAACAAACGTGGACCAGCTTCAATTAAATAAATATTTATGTGAGCTGCGGCATGGGCTTGGTCATTTTTCAATGGCCCGCGAACGAGTTCGGCAAAGGCGCCAGCCATTTCAACTCCTGTAGGCCCGCCACCAACAACGGCGATTGAAAGCATGCTCTCATCCTCGAAGCGACAGAGATCCTCGAAGCGACGCATCACCTCGGCTCGAATTGTGATCGCCTCATGAACACTTTTCATCCCCAGAGCATTTTCATGGACGCCTGGGACTCCAAAGTCGGCCGTTACTGATCCCAGTGCGATAACACAGTGATCGAATGCAAGGGTTTCACTGCTATCCAACTTAATGGTTTTATTTTTGTGGTCAACTGAAATCGGAGATCCCATTCGAAAAGCGACGCCAGTTTTACGAAGCGCTCCACGGACTGGATGCGCAACGTGATCGGCAGCAAGTCCGGCAGTTGAGACTTGGTACAAAAGTGGGAGAAAAGTTTGAAAATTATGTCGGTCAACAAGTGTGACTTCGGCAAATTCGGCCATTGCTTTGGCGGCAGTTAATCCACCAAATCCGGCACCAAGAATAACCACACGCGGTTTTTCAAGTTTCCTTTGCATGCGCCTGAGTCTAGGCTTCTAAGCATGAGTGCTCCAACCCAAAACCGTAGATACCTGATTACTGGCGCATCTGGCTATGTAGGAGGTCGATTAGTTCGCGCTTTAGTCGATGAAAAATTTGATATTCGAATTCTCGTGCGTGATCGCAACAAAGTAAAAGGCCAGCCATGGGCAAGTGCGGTAGAAACCTGTGAAGGCAGTGCTGAGAGTCGTAGTGACTTAGATCGGGCTTTAGCTGGAATTCACACCGCATATTACTTATTGCATTCAATTAATTTAGGTCCGAACTTCCAAGAAATTGAAGCAGAGATGGCACGCGATTTTGCGCGAGCCGCCGAAGCCGCTGGTGTATCTCAGATTGTTTATTTGGGTGGCATCGCAAACGATGTAAATATCAGCAAGCATTTAGCATCGCGCGCTCGTACAGGTGCAGAATTAGCAAGCACATCGGTGCCAGTGATGGAGTTACGCGCAGGAATCATTATTGGATCGGGTTCGGCTAGCTTTGAAATGTTGCGCCATTTAACTCATCGCTTACCAATCATGACAACACCCAAATGGGTTATGAACAGAACTCACCCGATTGCTATTCGTGATGTCCTGTATTACTTAAAGAATGCCGCAATTTTAAAGGAGCCCGTGGGGAGAGTTTTTGATATCGGTGGGCCAGAAGTACTCACATATGCCGACATGATGCAGAAGTTTGCCAAACTCTCTGGATTAAAGAAGCGTTGGATAATTAAAGTTCCAGTGCTAACGCCAGGACTTTCTAGTTTATGGATTGGTTTAGTTACACCTGTTCCAACATCCCTTGCGCGACCACTAGTCGGATCATTAATTAGTGAAGTTGTTGCAGATCCAGCCAAGAGTATTGATGCACTTATTCCGCCTCCCGCAGAAGGACTTACAGATGTAGCAACTGCAATTAATTTAGCGCTTTCTAAAATTAACGAACACGGTGTTGAAACTCGATGGTCAGATGCAACTGTGCCAACTGCGCCATGGCAAAAAGCCCAAGGAGATCCGGAATGGGCTGGTGAAAGTGTTTTAAGCGATCGACAAGAAGCTGTTACCGATGTTGATATCGAAAAAATTTGGCGCCAAATTGAGGGCATCGGTGGAGAGCACGGATGGTTTGGATCAGATTTCTTGTGGTGGGGGCGTGGAGTTTTAGATCGTTTTGTAGGTGGCGTTGGCTTACGCCGTGGGCGTCGCGATCCAGATTATTTACGCGTTGGTGAGAGTTTAGATTTTTGGAGAGTTGAAGCTCTCGAGCAAGGCCATCACTTGAAACTTTATGCTGAAATGGTTTTGCCTGGCAAAGCC
>CAILBF010000040.1 GCA_903832395.1 uncultured Actinomycetes bacterium
GACTCCTTGGTCGTGATTGTGAGAAGTTGAGAGTCGTGAGCAACGGAATGTGAATAATTCGCCGCGGTGACCCAATTGGTATCCGAGTCCGACCCTGACGAGACGTAAGAAGTGCTGCCGCTTGACCGTCGTGGTCTTGAATTAACTCCGGCAGAACGGTGGTCCGCATAAGCGATAAAGCCAAACCGGGGCTGAATGAAGAACTTCTTATTCTGAGGGGTGAACCCTTTCCCGCATACTTCACATTGAGTTTTGTTAGCCGCCGATTGAGGTCCTTCGGGTGCTAGTTGGTGAGAAAACCAGCCACAACCATCGCAGGTATATGAAACGTATTGCATAGATCCGAATGTGTGGTTCGAAGGTTTACGAACACCTCTGCTTGTAAGTATGTGACCGCCGGCGACAACCTGACTGCCTGGCGCATACTCGGAGATAGCCAACGATAGGTCTCTTTGGAGTTCGACCTTGTTGGCTTGTTCGGGAGACGCGGCACTCGGTGTTAACGAGGCAACGTCTACAGGAAAGCCATATTTAGGCAGAACTCCACCATTGGCGAGCAGCTCAATCATCTGCTTTTTTTGCAAATCACCCAAGACCCTTGTGAGAGCGAGAGACCTTTTTTGATTTGAAATACTTGGAGCATTCCCGGAAGCATCCTCGGCTCTAAGTTCCTTGGCAAGCGCCTCAATAAAATGGGTTTCTTCTAAATATAAATCTTCGATCATTTTAAGCCATGCACCACGTTCGTTGGAGTCAACTTCATCAAGAAGCCTGACCCACTCCCAGGTTTCTACACCGAGACGGGTAAGTACAGAGTTCGATAGACCGAGAGCTTCTATTTCTTCTATTAAAGTCTCTGGTTTTGCAGCAAGCCAAGTACGAAACTGCTCAGCAACCGATGGGTTCCCATCACTGGACTCAAAAAAATCATCCGACCGGGTGCTTGTGAAATTGATAACTCTTAAAAACTGCGATAACGCCACAGTGTAGAGATGGCGACGAATAAGGTCGTGATTTTCAAGTGACAAACTTGGAACGGGAATCTGGCCCTTAATAAGTAGAAGTGGATTGGCAACGTACTGAGAGTCGTGGCTTCGACGTCTAGCAAAGGTAACTACGAGTGCCTTGTCTCCTCTACGGCGCCCTGCACGACCAGCACGTTGGACATAGTTCGCTGGAGTAGGTGGAACATTGCGGCACAAGACTGCAACAATCGAGCCAATATCCACTCCCATTTCGAACGTTGTTGAGCAACTCAGGACATTTACTTTTCCTTCGATGAATTCTTCCTGAACTTTTTGAGCTTCATCAGAAGTCCATTGAGCAGTGTGTTCCTTACTTGCAAGTGGAGCTATCTCTAGGTTTGAGAAAATATGACGGTAGTGATTATCATCAGAAACGGTGATCGCTTTCGGAGTGCCATCTTTGCAGCCCTTTGTCACACACTTTTCCCTTGGCAGAATCCAAAAGGAAACTCGGCGGCAGGCCTGACACTGAAACAGCTTTCCATCAGCTCTTTCAACTGCCCATGCGTCATTATCGATGCTTCGAAATCCGATCTTTTCATCCCGGAAAACTCCATCACTTTCCAGGGTTCCCCAGAGCGCGGTAAGGACTTCCTTTATCTGCTCTTTGTCAGCCTCGAAAACTCTTTGAATGATGTCAGTTCGCTTATTTCCTACGCTTGCCTCAGATATCCACGGTTTCGAATTCACTGATCCACCTATTAGGGCGAGCACCACTGCTTTCTCACGCGGCGCAAAGATTTGGTCCGCAGGATCTACTCCGTCAGGTAGCTCGACAGCACCATCATATGCGACTGATTTTAATAAGGCATTGAGTGTATTAAATGCTTCTTCTTCGCTTAGACCTTTACTCGTAAGGAAGGCAATCGAATTTTTGAGTTTAGGTTTTGGAATATAGAATTTCAAGAGACCGGTATCGGAGAGCGTGGAACCGACATCGGTAGTAAGCAGCTCTCCGCGTAACCACGCCCACGCCCAAAGAGGTGATCCGGCGGTTTCTCCTAGGTACGGTTCATATTTCTTCATTGTTGCAGCAAGGGAATGGAGTTGATATGGCGCATCGGCATACTTGGAGCCATCTAAATCTTCCATTGCCTTTGCAATAACCCTGCGACGCAACAGGTCATAAAATGATGCTTCCAGATATGGTGCAAAATATGCGGCATCTTGACGATTGTCCGAGAAGGCAAGGAGTTTTCTTTTCCCAGCCCCAACTGAACCCTCCTGTGTTGGAAGTTTTTCGTACAAGGCGGTTGCAATCACTGATGTTAAAGCGTCAACACCTGACACGGGTCGCAGAATTGGACCAAATGGACTCTTTTCATTCGGACTTCCACATTGATCACACTTTAACTTCAAGTTCTTATCGGGTCGTAGCGGTTCCGCAATTTCGATGTTAGTCGAATTTCCACAAGAGCATGAAGAAGAACTGTTCACTCTTGCGCAGCGAACACACCAATGCTTTGTACTAGTTGAACCCGATGAGGCCATGTCCTCATCCCCATCTTCAACTACTTTCGCTTTATCGGTTTCAAGCCAGTCAGCCAGATTCGCATTAACGAGACGGAAATATTGAGCATTTTCATCGTTCTCTTCGACATTCACTAAATACTCATCAGATTTTTTGGCAATGAGATATTCAATTCCACACTTTCGGCAAGAGCCGATTTCAATTAAGCGGCTCTCGTGGCCGACCTCATCACAAGCGAGGCAATTCTTTCTATATTGAAGACGAATTCTTGAATACTTTTCAGGATGATTTTGATTCAGGCAAATGTACGCACCCCCCGGATTACGCACAAATAGGTGATAAATGCCAACAGGGTCAGTACGTAGGCCTGGGATTAACTCCAGATGCTTGGGGTCAAAAACATCGATTGGATCTTCGGAAATCTCTTGATTAACAAAAGTAGGCCTTATCAAATCAGATGGTGCGAAATTTTCCCCAAAAAGCGTTGAGGCAAAAGTCGCAGCCCTCGTGCTGTCTATGTTCGAACTTGGATCGCCCAGAGTCGCCGAAGCTGCAATACAACGGATCCTTTCCCTTCCAGAGGTACGATTCTTTAGTCTCCTAAGGAGCATTGCGATTTCAACTGCCTTGCTGCCGTCGTAACTATGGACTTCGTCCATAACAATCCATTTAAGGTCTCCTGTGAAAAGTCGGTCCCACTGGGGCAGGAGAAGTAATCTTTCGAGCATTGCATAATTTGTAATAAGTATATGGGGAGGGTTCGCAACCATTTCCTCACGAGAGGGTTTTTCATTCTTTGGGAATCCTTTTGTTCCGCGATCTTGGTTTGCTTGCTTGCGGGTATCTTTTGTCGGTCCCACGAATCGCCCGAATGTGATCTCCGGGTAATCAGAAAGACTTTCTCGCAAACGATCGAGTTGATCTGTAGCTAAGGCGTTCATTGGATAAACTACAATCGCCCTGATGCCGTCACTCAAAGTTCCAGCGTCTCTCTCCTTTAAAAGAGAATCGACGATAGGTAGCAAAAAAGACTCGGTTTTTCCAGATCCTGTACCAGTGGCAACAATAATATTCCTAGTTCCTCCGACAGATAGTTCGAGTGCTTGAGACTGGTGAGCGTAAAGGGTGAATGAGGTAAATTTCGAGAGGTCTTTATGCACCACCCCTTCGGAAACTAGTTCGGCGATTGATTTTCCTTGAGCGAAATCTTTTCTGACTTCTCGGAACAACTGACCGCCAATGTCACGGTTATTTTTCCCCTCCGCAACGGCTCTCACATAATCGTTCGCAACCGACTCACGTCGAGGATTGAAATTGGACTTTAAATAACGCTCAACCGAGGCGACGATTGCCTCAGCCGCTTCAATAGGCTCAAAAGCACTCACTAGTATCTGCCTCTCAGACTGCGTAAACGATCACGGTACTTAATATGTTCTTGATGTTTTGAACGGTGGTATTCGGCTAAATCTTCGACCGTGAACAGCCCCGCTTCCACCACGCCAGTGCCTAGGTCTTTGAGCGAATTCAACAAGATTGGTTTCCTGCGTTCAATTTTGCGGAAGGAAAGTAGATTGATTTCTTTGTAGTTCCAGGTGATAGTAATTATTGTTTCGTTCAATGATCGATCTTGCTGAAGCGTACGCAAATCGTAAAATACGTTCTGACCTCTTTGTTTGCCTTCAAAGAATGAAGATCCAACTTTTAACAGCGGCTTATACTGGTCTACATTATTGAGAATCAAGGCTTCAATGTGTCCACGTTCTTCGAGAAGAAGTTTGGTTTCTGAGCCTGTTATCTGATTTTCACGATCATTGAACACGAGTGACCATGAGAGGACTGGCACCTCCAGATAAGTAGTAAATTCATTACCTTCAGGGTCAACGAATTCAACAATCTCTGTTGGAATATCCGCGTCGACAATAATTATCCCAGAAGTTGTATCTTGGAGGGGTGCTGGATAGGAAAAATGCCACCCATCTGCCAGCGACATTGAAATTTCTCGCTTCTCACCTTCAATCAAGGCATTCTCTAGACCTAGGATTGTTAACCCTGGAGCAACAATTCCCTGAATTCTAGAACTCCTTCCCAAACCAGCGGAAACTGTGAAATCGATGTAGTGATTAGGTTCTGCGCCGAGCTGGGATCCCAAATCCTCAAGGCGATATTTCATATTTCTAAGATTATCTGTGACTCTGGCACTTTGGCCTGAAGAAATAATTGGGAATCTAGAGAACACAGCCTGATCGTCCCCATCAATCAGATGAGGCACGACGTTAGTTTCTATATTCAGTTTTTCTGAACGCGACAAGGTTACGGTTTGCCCAGTTGGTGTGGCTAACTCAAGCTTGTCTACTTTCTGGAAGTAGGCATACTGCCATTCATCCCAGCCGGATCCAATTAAGTAACCCTCATCTAAATCTTGGACGTGAGACAGAATTCGAGTCTTTTTGCTCCAAAGGATAAAACCGGCATGCTCTGGTAATTTTTTCCCTCGAAGCAATTTTCCGTCGTCATTGAAAACAAGATAGCCCACGCTTGGATCGAATAGCAAGATTTTTGTGTCTTCATCTTTATATGCAGAAACTTGCACTGGAGGGAAAAGATCGGGCTCGATACTGACTCCAGATGGCGTCTCGAGGGTCCACTCTGAGCTCCCCACCAAAATTATTGGTCGCCTTTCTCGCTCATAGAATCGAACCTCGGGGAAATCCTTTTTCCCACCATTTTTAGTGTGGCTGACTTTCTCTACAGATATTTTATTGAGTATCCGATCAGGAAGCTCGACTTCATGGCCATACGCAATAAAATCAAAGGTTCGAGCAACGAGATCCAATCCCATTTCATGGCGAGCAGAAAATAACCTTGCCACTCCCTTTGAAATTGTCGGATCGTGGAGAATTTCTTCAAGTATCTGATCGATAGGGCGATTTAATCGAACACCTTGTCCAACAACTTGACCAAATTTCGGAACGGCAAAATCTGGAATCATTGCGTGGATGGAAGCAAGTTGTGCATGTTTTTGGGCCTCTTGAAGCTCATCTATGAAGAGATCAAAATTAAGTAGGTCCATCGCCTGGGTGAATTTCTTTGCGATCTTACTTTTCTCTGCTTGAGAGTAGTTCTCTAGCAAATCCCAAAGCTTTCCGCCTTCATCCGAAATCTGTGCATGGCCAACTGCCCAGATTGCTAATGTTGCAGGAAATTGCAATTGATGCTGCTGAGCATCAAGATCCTGAAGAATCACACGATTATTTATTTGGTAGTTCGCTAGGTCAAGTAAGGACCAATTTATGCCGGCATAATCCCTAGGTGTTTGAAGATCTATCTCACCTAAGAGCGATGAACCCTCGCTGCGAATCGTGCTTTTTAGGTATCCTTCAATTGACTTCGGTGCACTATAGCCGAGAGGGTCCGAATCAGGCCATGTGCTCAAGGTAATCTCCGCATATACAAAAGCTACCTTTATCCACTGACAGCCTCATGAGATAAGTCTAGATTTTCTGCGAAATCTGACAAGAGACGATATGCCTGTGGGAAACTTGTCCACAGGACAAATACTGCGAGAAAAATATTTATGAGCGTGTCTTGTTTATGTGGTCTTGTGTTCCAACCACAACAAGTCGATCTCTTCCCCGTGTCATTCCCACATAAAGGACGTCATCCTTGTCGACGTTGGCGTTAAAACCGTTGATAGCTAGCACAACGACGGAGCGCTCAAGACCCTTAAAGCCAACTGCCGTGCCATAAAAAATGTCCTCGCTTGCCCACATCTCATCCCAATACTTATCCTGGTTGCGATAGGGGTGATCCTCGTGGGCAGGGTGGCGCTTGTTTGTGACTAGTAATGCAATTTCACCCGGGTTCCAGAGTTCCTCTTCGATTAGTCGATCTACAACTTCGTTGGCTTTCTCAATTACATCATCATCCGATCCGACATAAACGTAGTCGACTTCGTAACTGCGAGGACCGCGAGCAATAATTTTCTTGGAGACAAATGGTTGGACGCTTTGCGCAATCTGTTGGCTGTTGCGAACGTTCTCCCACAACTGAATCTTTGCAAAATTACCTTCGGGGTATTGGGGTTCTATGTAGACCGATTGTTCGGGGTCCCCAAAGATTGCAATTTTACCGTTTGCTGGATCTCTTAAGGTTGCTTGGATAATCTTCCACCAGATTGCTTTGAAATCTTGAGCTTCGTCGATAATCCATGCATCGTACTTTTCTTCACTGGGCATTTGTTTTGCTATATCTAGGATGGGTTTTTCGTAATTATCTAAGTTCTTTTCGATATCAGGCATAGCCTGTTTGTGTTCACCGATTTCTTTGGCAAGGTCATTAAAAACTCCGACCCATGCTGCTCTTGGTAGGTCAGGACGTTCGTTGTTTTTACGTATTAGGTAACTAGATAAACCTTTGTTATAAACAACTAGTCCAACTTTGAGCCCTTGGTTTGCCCAGATTTTTGCTTGCTCATAAGCCAGCCACGTCTTGCCAGAACCTGCCGGACCACTGACTATGTAACGGTTATTTTCTTGAATGAGATTGAGAATATTGCGAGACTCATGAGTCATGCGCTTGGTGAACCTAAAGTTATTTTCTAGTGCAGCTTCTGGATCGCTTTCGAGCATAGAGTGACCGCGCACCGCTTCAAATGCTTGATGTACCCAATCACGTTGTTTGGGTACATGTCGGTTTTGAACACTTGTTAGAATGAAGCGAGCGCGTATTGCGGCTTGATCTAGTTCGTTTGCATCGAGTATCCGATCACGTGGGATGCCAGATTGGTTTACGTTTCCGATCACACTATCCGGGAACGCTAGTAGCCACTCCATCTTTAGATTACCGTACTTCCAATTTCCGCGAATGAAATCGCGAAATGCGTAGAGGTTCTTAATGACTTGGCCATGTGGGTCAATGGGCTTGCGCCCGAAGCGACCGGATTGGGTCCATCGCTGTCCGTCGTAATCGATGTGGCCGCCCTTGGATTCAAAGACCAGACATCCATAGCCATCAATCATGGCAATGATGTCTATTTCTACATCGCCGCGTTGAGGATCGGTGAAGCGAGTGTTTGCTACAAGTGCATCATTGGGACCGAGGCTGGCCTTGAGAACTTCAAAAAGCACTTTCTCTGAGTTCGAGGCGAACTGCGGCTCTTCGGGCCAGATCAGCAGGGGCATGGGCTGAGTTTATGGGGAGTTACTGACGGTGTCATCGCGTCCAGAGACTCGACTTGGCGTGAATTCAGCCGTGTCGGCGGGGAATTAAGAGCACTGTCAGTTACCTACAATACTCTTTGAGGACTTTGAGAAAGGTTCAAACATGGCTGAAGTGACTATATCTGGTGGCTCGGTTCTGATTCGAAATCTAGAAATAGATAATGAAGAATTGGTCGAGTACCTCGAGTCTTTTGAGGATCCTACCGATGGTCTCAAAGAGCTTATTGATATTGCCCTAACAATCCGCTCGCGCTTTAGTACTGACTTGGAAACTCAGAATATTCAGGATGCCGCTACAAATGTAATTGAACAGATGGATGCAACTCTCGAACGGTTACTGAAAGAACTTAAAGAGAAGGCAGACCTTCTCGTCGATCCAGAAAACGGTCCAATTATTCGTGCGCTAGATAAGGCAACCGGTGACAACTTGAAGAAGTTGCTTGCTCCCGAGGATTCCTATGATCAAGGTCCGATTGCGCGCTTGCGGAGCATGATCTTGCAGGACGTCAGTAATTTTAAAGAAGAAGTTGATGGAACACTTGGGGAAATCAAAAGCAAGCTTGGAATTGGCGTTCAAAAACGCAAGAGCGGTGCTGATGGCACGGACTTTGAAGGCAAGATAGATCTCATAATTCAAAATTACGCGCGAGTTTATGGTGATACGGCAATCGCTACCGGAGCCAAGACCGAAGGGGTCGCCGCCAAGAAAGGTGATACTGAGGTTACACTCAATTTTGATGACACGGGAAAAATTTCCTGCAAAATTATTTGGGAATCTAAAACAGACTCAAAATTTAAAGGCAAGTCGACAACGCAATCCCCCAAAGTTATTGATGACCAAGTAAAGATTGAACTTAATGCTGCTATTAAACTGCGAGAGGCTCAGGCAGGCGTGCTCGTCCTAGATAGTGCAGGCTTAGATATGGGTGCCCAGCCCACTTGGCGTGAGTATGAAGGAAATAAACTCTTGATCGTTGTAGATCCACTCATGCCGGATGAAGATTTAATTCGACTGGCATACCTTTGGGCAAGATGGAAGGCAAAGGCAGCTCTGGGATCGACAAGCGCCACGATTGATTTTGATGGAATTAAAAATAGTTTCGAACAAATTAGGCTTCGACTTAAAGACTTGCGCAACGTGAAGAAAGCGCATACAGAGGTTAATTCCTTGTTGTCTGGCGCATCAAGTCTTGTTTCCAATATTCAAAAAGATACAAAGAAAATGATGGAAGATTTAGCCGAAACAATTGATATCGAACTTTCCGATATTCCGGACGACGATGAGTAGGAATGCGGCATAATCATGGCTGCTGAGCAATGCAAGATGTGTTATGGCAAAAAGAAGCTCTATATCGGGTCTATGGATGTGGATCGCTTCGGATACGAGATTGAACCTTGCCCCAAATGCACGGCGAATGAAGCTGAAGCTTCAATTATTGAGTGGAATTAATGGCACTGACTCCATTAAGCGAAATCATAAACCGCGTACGACAAAAGCCTTCGCTTTCTGGACCAGATCAATTCGACATGCCAGCGGATATCAATCTGAAAGAGATGCGCGATTCGCGCCAAGTAATTCTGGTGCAAAAACCTAAGGAATTTGATTCCGGGAGTGATTCTCCAGGGATTCCGATTTATGACTTGGATGAGATGGGGCAATATCCGTTCCGCGGGGAAGGCGAATCTATTGAGAGCTTGGCTTGGTATATTTCCTATCACTACGGAGCACTTGGTTGGGGCATCTACATCACGCGAAGTGGAATTTATAAGGTTGCAAATGCACTCATAGTGGAAGGTTTTCCAGCATCTGAGGCGATAGATCAAGCACGGACCTTATTACTCCGACACGAGCAGACACACTTTCAAACAGACTTAGGAATCACCTCCATTGAACTTGCAAGTAGCAGACACATCTTTGTTGAAGCGCGTCGCACTATTAACTCCAAGAGTCCTGGTTGGCATTGCGTTGAAGAAGGCTTTGCAAACGCACTCGCTCGTAGAACCATGAAGAAACCTAAAATTGCCCTTGATCGCTTCCTGGACACCTCTCCCGTCGGATATCGCGACTGGAAGAAATACAAACCTGCAGGTGATTCAAGCACTTGGCATGATGTTTTGTTTGAACTCTTAAACCACACTAATCAAGGATTTGTCCCAACTGAAATTGCGTCTGAGGTCAGCAATATCATTGCCCCGAAATACTTTGCTGATATTCCCTTGTATGAGGTATATGACATTGCAGGAGGCGATGTAACGGGCGCATACTTCATGGGGCCAATTAAAGAGATTGTGGAGGCGCCCGCCTTTCTCGATGATCTAGATACATTGGCTAAGGGTCAACCAATGTATCGAAAGAAATGGCAGGGCGTAAAGGCCAAACTCGCTGGCGGTAATTTGGTAGGCGTTCATTTCGAAGTAATTAATAAGGCAAAGAAGCTACATTCTGTGCGTATCGATGGAGAAGCGCGGGCTGGATTGCAAAGTGGTTTGAATTGGACTGCTGTAGCTGCAGGACATCATGATGAGTTGTATCGACGGTTAAGCAAGTGGTGATCGATTTGAGTGAGGAAATAAAGACTTCAATTCCGTCTTGATCTGCAACTTCGAAGGGTGCGAACCGACATCTTCAGAGTACAAACAGAAGCGAGTTCTACGTTGACATCAATTGCGCGAAGTTCGTTACCGAGAATTGCTAAGTCGTATTCGGCGTTGTGAGCGGACATTGCCGTGTTATCCGCTTCTTATCTACTTTGCGCGCTCACTAATTCCGTATGTGTGTGCACACTGTAACACATAAGCCGAGTGCCTTATTCCCCAGATCTGCGAACTGATCAAAATTACTGTGGTAAAAATTTGCAAGATTCGTTGTGGGCGTCTACCCATCTAAAAGTGTCGCCCACCGTCATAAATTCCGATTTTTGCCCACACCCGTTACATGATGCGCGGGAGCGGCTAGAACCGTCCGGCGCATAGTCAGAATCAAAGACCGATGCCGGGCTTGGGGTATAGGTTGGGTAAATAATTTTTCCAGCTAAATCTTCTTCCGAATCTGCAGGAACCTCGGGCGGTTTAACTGCCTCGGCGTCATTGATGAAATTTAGTAAATCATACATCGATGCTCTTTCGGATATAGACATACTTGAAAATTCTTCTTCCGAAACAATAGTGTCGCGGTAATCCTTATCGGTGTAAACGTTCTCATTCAGAAATATATCTGCTTCTCGCATCCATTGCGGTTCCTGGCCCCGCTCACCGTCCCAGTTAGCGACAAGAAATATAAGGTTGAAAAGCGGAATCATGTCTATTTCTGCATGAGCTGGTACATCGTAAGACTTTTTAACAAAACTCAATAATTCTTCAGGGGATAGATCTGGGACCGTCACACGTCAAATTTATCATCGCATTTTGGAAAGTAAATAGTTCTGAAAGCCATGCTTCCGTGTCCCTCCCCTGTGCGACCGTTCTCCTAGGTTAAGAACTAAGCGATAAGCCCTTTAGCTTGCTTA
>CAILBF010000041.1 GCA_903832395.1 uncultured Actinomycetes bacterium
ATCATTCATATTCTCTGTGTTTTAGCAATTCTCGTGTTGTTGCTCCTCCAGTGGAATAAGAGCCCGCGCAAGTTAAACCCAGGAATCTTGCATGCAGGCGTGACGGCACTTATTGCTGGTCTTGCAATGGTCGGGATGTATTCGACCGTGCACCCCAATGACACTCTCAATCACACCAAGTATGGAATAAAGCTGTTGGTGCTACTAGCCATACTTGTAATTGGCTATCGAAATGTGAAGAAGCCAGTGCTTTCTAAAAATATCTGGTTGGTACTTCTAGGTTTAACCTTTACAAATATCCTCATTGCAACACTCTGGCGCTAATTAGAAAAATGCATAAACGGTTTGTTATTTTTGTACTTGCACTCGCAATTGGTTTTAGTATTGCCCCAGCAAATGCATTCTTAGGTCCTGCTTCGATACCCGCAGCATTTAACCAACTCTTAAAAGTACATGCACTTTCTAATCCCGCCATGATTTTAATCGATGAAACAACTGGCGAAATTGTTTATGCAAGAAACGCTTCTTCTCAACGCAAACCTGCATCTGTTACGAAAATTCTATCTGCCACTGCAACACTTGAATATCTAGATCCACAAAGTAGTTTTGAAACTAAGGCCTATTTAAGTGCAGACTCCAAGGTTCTCATTATTCAAGGCTCACTAGACCCTTGGATGAGTACTAATAACGTGGTGGCTAAGAAAATGCACCGAACATCGCTACCGGTTTTAGCCTCTAAATCTATGAGCGCACTTAAGGCAGCTAACCATGGCTCGCTTCGAAATATTAAAGTGGAATATTCCCAGTTATATACACAAGATTTAGTGAATTTAAAAGCCTATTGGGCAGCGCGTGGCTTTAAACCCACGATAAAAGCTGTTAGTAGCAAGGCACTTACTGCCGCCGAAGCTGAACCGGTGTTTAGTTCGAAATCCCCGACGATTGCCGAGATTCTTGATTTCACTCTTCTCTGGAGTGATAATTTATTGGCGGAACGTTTGGCTCGGTTAGCATCTAGTGCAGCAGGTCATCCCGCAAACGATAAAGGCATAGCACTTACTTTTAACGAACTCTTAAATCACTTCAACATAAACACTTCAAAATTGATTATTGCCGATGGCAGTGGTTTATCAAAGAAGAATCGTGTAACTGCTCAAATCATTGGGCAGTTATTAGTGAAGGTACGAAGTGATGAGAAACTTTCTCTTCTTTATGCTTCACTTCCAGTAAGTGGCGTTTCCGGCACTCTTAAAGATCGCTTTATTACGACTGCGCCTAATGCAGTGGGTTTAGTGCATGCAAAAACAGGCACGCTAAGTGGAGATGTAACTTTGGCCGGTTATGTTGAATCTCGAGATCGCGAGTATGTCTTCGTAACTCTGGCAGATGAGATTGCACACGGGACAGTGGCAGAAGATAAGGCGCGTGCAGCTATTGATCGAATGTTGGGTCGCATTGCAGCCCCAAACATTAATGCACAGATTTCTAGTGGCTCTACAACCCCTTAATTAATTTCAACGGGTTTAGTCGTCGCCCTCTTCATCATCGCCATTATTTTCATGACTATCATCCCCACCTTTTGTAGGTAAAGTTCCAATCGATGGGTTTTTCATCGTTGGCGTTGTAGGTGTTGCCTTAGGTGTAAAACTCTCCTTTGGTGCAGGAGTTACTTCATCGACAGTGTTCTGTGTTGAAACAGAGGAAACTACGGGTGCGGTTCTCTCTTTTGAAGCAGAAGTAACTACAGCGGGAGAGCTTTGAGTTGATTGCACAGTATTGGTTGCATCAGGCTGAGCCGTTGCAGAGTTTTGGACGGCCGGAGCAAGAGTTTCAACGGCACTTGCCGGGTTCTCGTCCTGAGTCTGACCAAAGACGGCGCCAGCACCAATGATCGTTGCAGTGATAATGAGGGCAAGGGCAGGCAGTTTTTTCGAGACTCTGCGAGGCGTTGCGGCATTGTCAGCATCTGCGATTTCGATCCATTCGGGCTTCTCTGGAGGTGTCATCTGAAGCTCCTTTCGTTGTTCGAAAAGTAGCGGTTATCTCTGTGAAAAAACTGTGAACGATGTACCAAGATGCTGAGTAATCTAGGCGAGTGAAGAACACTGCGCGCGGGTACGTAGATTTAATGAAACTTAGAGTCGTTGAGCTACTTTTAGTCTCAACCCTCCCCGCTATGGTCTTAGCGGCTAAAGGATTTCCCTCATTTTCCCTCGTTGCCACAACCATTATTGCCGGCACATTATCTGCCGGCAGTGCGAACGCTTTTAATATGGTGATTGAAAGTGAAACTGACAAGCTAATGGCGCGCACTGCAAAACGTCCGATTGTCACGGGGCTTATTAGCAGGAGAAATGCAACCATTTTTGCAACTCTCATTGGAATTTTGTCGCTCATCATTTTTTGGATTTTTACCACACCCCTTGCAACCTTGCTCTCGTTCATTGCAATAGTTTTTTATGTTCTGGTTTATACCGTTGGCTTAAAGCGCCGCACTCCACAAAATATTGTCTGGGGTGGAGCTGCAGGGTGCATGCCAGTTTTCATTGGCTGGGCTGCCGTTACAAATTCACTCTCGATACCTGCATTAGCATTTTTTATGGTGATTTTCTTTTGGACACCTCCACACTTCTGGGCACTTGCGATTAAATATAAAGATGATTATTCAGCAGCTGGAATTCCAATGCTTCCAGTAGTTGCAACAAAGGCAAATGTTCATCGTCAGATGTGGTTCCACACTATTTTAATGATTGCATCATCGATTTGGTTAGTTATTTCAGCAAACTTACCGACATGGTCACTCGTAATAACAGTTGTACTTGGCTTGGTATTTGCGCGCGAACTTGTAGCGCTGAAGGAGAGTTCACCCGACTATGGAAAAACCGCTGGAAAAATTTTCCAATGGTCGATTACCTACTTGAGTTTATTATCTGTCGTACTTGTAGCAGCTCAATTAATGGCTTGAACTAAATCTTTAATTAGATCGCTTGAATGTTCCAGACCAACTGAAAGTCGCAAAACTGAAGGCGTAATTCCCATTGCAGCTTGTACTTCGGGCGCTAAGCGTCGGTGCGTAGATGACGCTGGATGGGTGATGAGTGATTTACTATCACCCAAGTTATTCGAGATATCAATAATTCGAAGTCGGTTCATAAAGGCAAATACCGCCTCTTGATCGGCCTTAAACTCAATTCCAACGGTGGTTCCGCCGCCACTCATCTGCTTCATTGCCAGTGCATGATCAGGGTGAGATTTAAGTCCAGGGAAGCGCACCGATTTAATTTGCGGACAGGTTTCTAAGAATTCGGCGATGGCTTGAGCATTTTCCACCATGCGCTCAACACGCATCTGCATAGTCTCAAGTGATTTAACAAGAACCCATGCATTAAATGGGCTCAATGATGGCCCTGTATGTCGCGTAAATGGCATCAGCTTTTCCTGAATGTATTCGGCCGAACCTAGAACTGCGCCAGCGAGTACGCGCCCTTGGCCATCGATGTGCTTGGTTGCTGAGTACATCACAACGTCAGCACCAAGTTGTAAAGGTTTTTGCAAAACAGGTGAAGCCATGACGTTATCTACAATGACAGTTGCGCCAACTTTATGCGCTAACTGGCTCACCATGGC
>CAILBF010000042.1 GCA_903832395.1 uncultured Actinomycetes bacterium
AATTATGTTGTATGCGTTCCCAGTAATTTTTGCGATTTCAGGAGTTAACTTTCCAATTGGAGTTTTGATTTACTGGTCAACAACAAACCTTTGGACATGGGGACAACAGTTTTATGTTATTAAGCGAAACCCAACACCGGGTTCTCCGGCCTTCGAGGAGCTTCAACATAAGAAGGCGAAAAAGAGCGGGGTCATTGAGAGCCCAGAAATAGAATCCACTGAGCCAGTTGAGGATCTCAAAGGCCAGAGAAAACAACCAAAAAAGAAAAAGAAGAGTAAGTAAATATCACCCAAACTAGGACAAATCACCACAAAAACTATTAATTTACTATAAACCCGACAGGGAGAGCGATAATGGCAAAGGCAAAAGTAGAGAGCACTGAAGAAGTGGTTGTAGAGAGCGTTGAGACGACAGATGCAGTTGAGGGCGCAGAGAGCAAGCCGGTTAAAGGTGTAGCTCGCCTAGAGGAAGAGGGCGATATCGCCGCTGACTACCTGGAAGCACTCCTTGATATCGCTGATCTTGATGGCGATATCGATATCGACGTTGAAAATGATCGCGCCGCCCTGGCCATCGTTGGCGGAAAACTCCGCCACCTAGTTGGCAGTGATGGCGAAGTTTTGGATGCACTTCAGGAGCTAACTCGTTTAGCGGTACAGACATCTACAGGAGATCGCTCCCGCCTGATGCTCGATATCGATAACTTCCGTGGCAATAAGCGCACGGAGTTGAAAAAGCTAGCTAATGAGATGGCAGAAGAGGCTAAGTCGACCGGCAAATCCATCAAACTAGCGCCAATGAACGCCTTTGAGCGCAAAATCATCCACGACACTATCCAAGAGCTTGGTCTAACAAGTGAGTCCGATGGAGAAGACCCAAACCGTTACGTCGTTATTTACAGCTCATAAGTGGATGTTTCACGTGAAACCCTGATTGAACGGTATTTTCCAGATACCGCTCGGATTAAGGCCTACGCCGATTTTTTAGCGGGGCCAGGAATTGAACGAGGGCTCATTGGGCCTCGCGAAGCCGATCGCATCTGGGAGCGCCATATCTTTAACTGCCTGCCTGTCACAACCCTGCTCAAAGAGGGCTCAATCGTCTTCGATGTTGGCTCGGGAGCAGGGCTGCCTGGAATAGTTATCGCCCTTGCCCGACCAGATTTACACGTTACTTTGATTGAGCCGCTAGAGCGGAGAGTTGAGTTTTTAAGGGAAGCCGTCGCTGGCCTTGATATTGAGGTCATTAGGGGACAGGCGCAGGATGTTCGCGCTACAGCCCACTATGTGACCGCTAGAGCGGTCGCCCCACTCGAGAAACTCAAGAAGATAACCTGGCATCTGTTAAAAACCGGCGGTTCACTTATGGCCATTAAAGGGAAATCAGCGCAAGAAGAGATGAAGATCGTGCCTAAATCCATCCTGCACGAGGTAAATCTTGAGGGTATTGAGCTCGGACGCATAGTTGAAGTACGCAAAGGTGCTTAACTAAGCACGTGGATGATTCACGTGAAACCAAGGCTGTAGTCGGCACTCGTCGCTTAAAAGAGGCGATGGCAAAACCTGCCGCCCTGCGCATCATCACCGTCGCTAATCAAAAAGGCGGGGTCGGAAAAACCACAACCACGGTCAACGTAGCAGCGGCCCTCTCTATGGGCGGATTACGGGTTTTAGTCATTGATCTAGACCCTCAAGGAAACGCCTCAACCGCCTTTGGGGTGGAGCACCTAGAAAACCCGGGGATTTACGAGGTTCTTATGGGCGATACGACGATGGCGCAATGCGTACAAAAAGTTAAAGGTTTCCCATCCCTTGAATGTATTTCATCAAATACATCCCTAGCCCAAGCTGAAATTGAACTAGTCCCAATGGTCGCTCGCGAAATGCGATTAAAAGAGGCGATTGAAGAGTTTGTTGCAACCCGCGTACAAACCGGAGATGCGCCAGATTATATTTTTATCGACTGTCCTCCGAGCTTAGGCTTATTAACGATTAATGCATTAACTGCGGCTAAAGAGATGCTAATTCCAATTCAATGCGAGTACTACGCCCTTGAAGGTTTGTCGCAACTTCTAAAGACTTTTGACTTGGTAAAGAAGCGACTAAATGCACAATTAAAACTTTCAACTTTTGTTTTAACAATGTTTGATGGGCGAACACGGTTAGCAAATGATGTTGCCGATGAAATTCGAAAGCATTACCCAAATGAATTAATCGATATTCCAATTCCACGGGCAGTGCGCGTATCAGAGGCACCAGGATTCAAACAGACGGTAATGACGTATGACGCAGCTTCACCTGGTGCAATTGCATACATGGCAGTAGCGCGCGAGTTAGCAACTCGAGGAAAAGCATTTGATTCCAATGTTGTTTCGATAAATTACAAACGCGAAGGTGAGATTGCATAATGGCACGCCGTGGAGGATTAGGAACAAACCTTGATGCGTTAATTCCAACATCATTAACCGTTGCTGGACAAGAAGTTGCAACCCAAGATGAAGTTGATATTAATTTAATTTTACCTAATCCCCGCCAACCCCGAAAACATTTTAATCAAGAAGCACTTGATGAATTAGTCGCTTCGATTAAAGAGATAGGAATTTTACAACCTCCAGTTGTTCGCAAAACAACAAATGGAAAATTTGAATTAATTATGGGAGAGCGTCGATATCGTGCCGCGAAAATCGCCGGATTAAAAACGATTCCGGTCATCATTCGCCAAACACCTGACAATGAATTACTACGCGAAGCTTTAATTGAAAATATTCACCGCAGCGAATTGAATGCACTGGAAGAGGCCGCTGCCTACTCACAACTTCTCAATGACTTTGCATGTACACATGAAGAGCTCGCGCAAAAACTTGGGCGCTCTAGACCACTTATTTCAAACACAATTCGTTTGATGAACCTTCCAACTTCCGTACAGAGCAAAGTCGCTTCAGGTGCAATTAGCGCCGGCCACGCGCGTGCTTTACTAGGTTTGAGCGACACGCATGCAATCGAGAGCCTTGCTAAGCGTATTGTCGACGAAGGTTTGAGTGTTCGTGCAATTGAAGAGATCATTTC
>CAILBF010000043.1 GCA_903832395.1 uncultured Actinomycetes bacterium
AAGCGGGCTAATCGCAGCCTTAACTGGGTGACATCAGGTAGCGCTACAACCTTTTCCAAATTCGTTATATCTATACGATCGCTACCATAATCTTTGCGCAGAGTTGAGTTCAAGTTAGTTTTACCTACACTCCAGCGTACGTTTGGTTCGCTTCGAACCGCGCGACCAAGTATTTTTTCAAGTGCAGTTTTTCCAGCAGAAAAGTATAAATTTAATTCACTAGGGGCCATGCTTTTTGTTAACGCTACATCAGGATTCCCATACGCCAACGCGACGACATCATTACCAGCACTAATCTTCTTTAGTTGCGACAGCCAAGAGATAGCGATTTCTTTACCGACCGGAACAGCGTTATCGGTGAGCTTATAACCGCCGGTCATAACAACAACTTCATCAACTAGCGCGGGATCAATCACCCAAATATTTGAGCGATTTTCTCGAATAAAAACTAATTGGCCTAATCTTCCCGAAGGCGTTAACTCTTGGGCCAAATCATCATTTCTAAACTCGCCCGTAAAATTTTGGTGCAAAGTATCCGTAAGGCGAATGACTATCGGAGCAGCAAAGGCAGTAGGTGCGAGTGTAGTAAGAAAGAGAAAAATAAAGGCAACACTTATAAGTTTTTTCATATTTTCAACTCACCACTACGGGCGATTAGTTTTTTCTCATCGGGGTAAGCTAAATGTTCAACGATTTCACTAAGCGGGAACCAAGAGACTTCATCGACTTCACTCACTTGGGCCATCAATTCGCCACTGACTTCGGAGAAGAGATAGTGGTGAACGGTTTTATGAATACGTTTGCCGCCCGCCATAAACCAAAAATCAATAACACCTAAAGGTCGAGATATGGCCGAAGTAATTCCAGTTTCTTCGGCGACTTCGCGAATTGCCGCCTGCTCTGGAGTTTCACCCGCCTCAATGTGTCCCTTTGGCAGAGACCATAAAATTCGCTTCCCACTGGCATCTTTATGATCGATTCGGCCAATGAGCAGGCCTTGGGTGCCACTTGAATCAATAACCAAACCACCGGCACTTACTTCATCAACACGCTTGGAATAAACGCGTTTACCCGCAGGCTGCTTTGGCTTATGGGCAGGTTGTGGAGTTTGTGTTTGGGGGCCGCGGTTGGCGGGGCGCTTGCGCTTCCGCTTCTTCTTAATGCCTTCGCTGCCCGCACCAGGTGCAGGGATCATGGAGCAAGGGTACTGCCCTAACCTTACTTATTGTGAATAGTGCATTGGGCGCCGCAGGCGAATTAGCAATTAACTCCCTCATTGAGCGAGCCCCTTTAGCGAACTCGTTAGCACATGCATTTAAAGAGAAGGGCTTCACCCTCGCTCTGGTTGGCGGCCCAGTGCGCGATGCAATTTTAGGGCGACTTGGAAATGATTTAGATTTCACTACGAATGCACTTCCGCAGGATTCGAAAAAGATTTTGCAATCGTGGGCTGAGAATATTTGGGAAACTGGAATTGCGTTTGGCACAGTTGCAGGAAAACGTGGAGACACTACCGTTGAAGTAACGACTTACCGTAGCGAAGAATACGAAAGCGATTCACGTAAACCCGAAGTTGTTTATGGCAAGGATATTGCAGGCGACTTATCGCGACGCGACTTCACCGTAAATTCTATGGCGTTGGAATTAACTGGAGAAAAACCAGAGTTTATTGATCCCTTTAACGGACTAGCCGATTTAACTAAAAAGATACTACGAACACCTGGTCTACCAAATAATTCATTTAATGACGACCCACTTCGCATGATGCGGGCTGCACGCTTTGCGAGCCAACTAGATTTCGAAATTGCACCAGAAGTTCTTGCATCGATGAAGGAGTTAGCTAATCGGATTTCAATTGTTTCTGCAGAGCGCGTGCGCGATGAGTTCACCAAAATCCTTATGTCGCCAAATCCTCGTATCGGAATAACTATTCTCGTTGATACCGGCATCGCTGAGATTGTGATCCCGGAGATTCCAAAACTACGGTTAGAAATCGATGAACATCATCACCATAAAGATGTGTACGAACACTCCATCACAGTTTTAGAACAAGCGATCATGCAAGAGGCCCGTTTAGGCGGACCGAATTTAATTATTAGACTTGCTGCGCTTCTCCACGATATCGGTAAACCGAAGACACGTAGTTTTGTCGACGGTGGAGGTGTTTCATTTCATCACCATGAAGTTGTCGGTGCGCGCTTAGTTAAAAAACGTTTGCAAGAGCTGCGCTTTGATAGTCATACCGTTGAGGCAGTTGAGACACTCACCGCGCTACACCTTCGCTTTCATGGGTATGGAGATGGCGAATGGAGTGATTCTGCTGTGCGCAGGTATGTTCGCGATGCAGGCGACCTATTAATTCATTTACATGTTCTCACCCGCGCCGACTGCACAACGCGCAATAAAGCTAAAGCAACGCGGCTTTCAGGGATTTATGACTCACTCGAAGCACGCATCGACGTGCTGATGGAACAAGAAGAGCTTTCTAAAATTCGACCAGATTTAGATGGCGCACAAGTGATGGAGCTTCTCAATTTGAAGCCATCACGTGATGTAGGCGCTGCAATGAACTTCTTAATGGAGCTGCGTTTAGATCAAGGACCAATCGGGGAAGAAAAAGCTACGGTCGAGCTACTTAATTGGTGGAAAAACAGAGCGCCGAAGTAGGCGCAGCACTGTAAGCACATACACGCCGCCCACACACAATGGGACAAGTACAGATATGCCTGATTTAGGCAATAGGAGCGCAGCGATTAGCCCGCCCGAAACAATCGCAATATTTACAAACACATCATAGACAGCGAAAACGCGCCCACGGAAATAGTCATCAATCTTGGATTGAACTAATGCATCGTTAGTAACTTTTAGGTTTTGTCCAAAAAATGAAACCAAGAAAGCTGTAATTATTAATGTCACCTGACTTTGGGCTGCAGCTAATACTAGGCAAGACACACTACTCATAAAGAGAGAAAATCTAATCCACCGATGCCGACCTAATTTACTTACTCCGTAAGGCGCAAGAAAAGCACCAAGAAAAACGCCGACTCCTGCAAAAGAAATTGCAAAACCAAAACCCCTTAAGCCATTTTCCGGCAAAGCCGGATTATTGAAAGTGTTTCTCTCCAGCAAGAGCCCGGTGAGTGTCAACGCAGTTAAACCGCCACGGTGCACTGCGGTAGCAAGAATTCCTCGAGCAGCATCAGAGTGAACTGCGAGAAAGGTAAAACCTTCCCGCATGTCTTTTAGACCTTGAGAAAAACTTGTAGTTTCGATTTTATGTTTTTGTGGTCCTATCTCATATCTATAAAGTCGCGTGCTCAATATCGCTGCGCATAGATAACCCACGCTTGCTATTAAAATTAGTAGCGCATCTGCGTGGTTAGCAATGGCAAGTGAATTTACGAACGCCCGGATTCCGACACCAACTCCTCCACCAACAACGACTAGAACTGAGCCACCAGTTACAGCCATTGCATTTGCGGTAATAAGCGATTCGGCATCTGTTAGGAGTGGAAGCCCCGCAGAAAGCGCGGCGAGAATCAAGCGATTTATTCCAAAAGCAATTAGAACAACAAGGGTGAGCGGAATACCTGTCGTCCCACTAAAGATAAGAAGTGCAACAATCAAAAGGTTGAGTGCACGAAATAGATTTGCGAATAACAACACTCGTTGTCTCGAGACTCGATCTAAAACCGTTCCAACGAAAGGACCAACAGCTGAATAAGGAAGCAAGACGACGGCAAAACCAAGCGCGGCGTTTAATGCATTTGCTTGGCGATCCGGGGAAAAGAGAACAAACGAGGCAAGAGCGCTTTGGAAAATCCCATCAGTCGCCTGGCCGGACCAGCGGATAGCCAGTAGACGAGAAAACCGAGGGTGTTTAAGTAGCTCAACAAAACCCATAAGAAAGAGCGTAGTCGCAGAAGTTGGTTTATTCTTAGCAACTATGAAGTCGCAACGTTCTTATATTGATTATTCACTCGATAAGCGAGCCACACTTGTGGCCCTCTTTCGTGGAACAGTTGATGCGTGCGATGCCGACCCATATTTAGTTCGTGCGGCAAAATGGCACGGTGAAAAGACCGCTCGAAACTGTCCAGTTTGCAAGAAGAACTCATTAGTAGAACTGCGCTATACCTTTGGTGAGCAACTCGGCCAATACTCAGGTCGCATTAAGTCCCCCAAGGAACTTGCCGAAATGGAGAGCGAGTTTGGCGAATTTCGCGTCTACATCGTTGAAGTATGCCGAGATTGTTTATGGAACCACTTATGTGCCTCATTTGTCTTGGGCGACGGGCATGAGCGCAAAGCGCCCCGAAAAGTACGCACTTTAGAGGACGAGGATTACGCAGCACGGTAGCCTTAACTAATGCTCCGCAAATTCTTAGTTAGGGCCGTAATCTTCCTCGGTGGTATTGGATTCATTGCCACCACAGTCCTTCTTGCGCTTGCTTACTTCACAGTCAACATTCCCGATGCAAATGCCTATGTAAATAGTCAGTCAACGATTATTCAATATTCAAATGGCAATGAAATTGGACGAATTGGAACTCAGAATCGCCAGATAGTTCCGTTGGCAAAAATTCCACTCAAAGTTCGGCATGCAGTTCTCGCCGCAGAAGATCGCGGCTTTTACTCCAACCGCGCATTTAGCGTTACAGGTATTGCGCGTGCGCTTCTAAATAACTTAAAGGGTGGAGCTCTGCAAGGTGGCTCAACCAT
>CAILBF010000044.1 GCA_903832395.1 uncultured Actinomycetes bacterium
AGGAAAGATTGTGGCTGAGGCGTGCTTCCTTGAGTACTACACATGCGCCAATGGAAAGCAGACGATGGATGGGCCGGGGGCTTCCTATATTGCTCCCACAACTAATAAGGATCTAACCCATGGAACCCAAATGCTTTCTATTATTGCAAAGGTAAATCCCGCGGCAAATTTGATTCCCATCAAAATTGTTGAACGCACTCCTTCTGGCAATCCCATGCTGTACACACTGGCGTCGGTCAAGCTAGCTCTTGATTGGGTCATTGCTAATCGCGTGAAATACAACATTGCTGTCGTGAGCTTGTCACAAGGTGGAATAAAAGCTGGATGTCGCGTGCCTGATGGGATGGTTGCCCAATTTGCAACCTTAAAAGCGGTAAATGTGCCAATAGTTGTTTCGATTGGAAATAACTCAAGTAAGACCGATAGCAATGCACCTGCATGTATTCCTGATGCTGTCGCAATCGGTGGAACTGACAATCCGACACCGACTTCAAAACCAATTGCATGGGATCCGACAGCAAAGCCTTATATTGCCCGATATAACAATGTCTCATCTGCCGTTGATTTCTATGCCAATGCGCGATGGTTTACTACCAATCGTGATGGAAGCAAGAAATTCATCGTAGGAACATCAGCTGCTACAGCTTCTGTTGCCGGTTGGTGGCTGCTCAATCGCAAAGAGTCATTTGATGCCACATACAAATATCTTTCAGATAATGCCGGAGTTGCATCGAATGAGTGGTTCACTGGCAAATACATTTTCATCGACTCAATTCCAATGGGTAATGCCTAATGATTGGGAATGATTTAAATGATCCACCTCTGTATTCAGAGATTCTCCCCAATCTATGGCAGGGAGGAACTGATGACGACGAAACGATTTATCGCGGTCAAAAGCGCCTCCCAACAATAAATGATCCAAAACCATTTGATGTAGTAGTCACATTGGATTCTTACACCTTGCCGGTTGGGTGGTTGGTAAAGGAATATCGTTTCGGCTTTGCGGATGGACCAGCTGATAAAGAGATCTACGAGGAGGTAGAGCAAATTTCTGATTGGGCATTTATCGAATGGCAAGCAGGAAATCGAGTTCTAATTCGTTGTCAGGCCGGATTGAATAGATCTGGCCTGGTAACTGGCCTTGTTCTTTTGAAGTCTGGTAAGAAATTTGAAGAAGCGATACAACTCATACGAAGACAAAGAGGTGAATTTGCTCTTTCAAACAATCACTTTTTTGAATACTTACAAAACTGGAAAAGTGGTAATTAGTTGCTGAAATGCACAGGCGCAGACAGCCATTTGCCTTTCCACTTTCTGGGATTAAATAAGAGTACCGTTCATTGCGTCTTGAATATCTAGGTAGACATCAGGATTGATTTCAGGGTTGTGATTGACTAAGAAATGCACAAGAGCAGTCTTAGGCATTTCGTCCATCACTGCTAAGAGTTCTTCAAATTCATGCGCTTGAATATTGAATAATTCTCTTAACCGAATTGATTCTTCACAATCAGCCACCTTCTTGATATCTGCATGTATATAAATCATTAGTATGGCAAGTCTCATAGGAAGCGTTTCGGGATCACCGGGATTGACGTATTCTGCCGGGAAATCTTCAAACGTGTCGTTTTTTGCTGCTTCAAGGCAAAGAACAAACTTTTGACGTGTGGATTCACTCATTGTTTGATGATAGATATAGATCACTAATGGTTCTTCATACTTACGCTTTCGCATATAGGGCACAGTCCTTTTTCTAGTCGGACAGCTATAGTGGCGAAATCGACTCAATTGACATACGGAGTTCGGACTTCTATTGGGAATTCCCAAAAACCTTGCGTTTTCTCTGCAATTGAAATAGTTTTGAGCGTGTGAAGAGGAAATTTCCCATAACTTTCCCAAACACAACTCAACACTTAAAATAACTAAATAGCACTTAAACAAGCACTAATCAGCGCAGTTTATGTTCATGAAGGGTAAAAAATGAACGCAATCAACCGCCTCCTAAGCGGACGTGCGAACATGGCTAAGGTTACGGTTCAAGTCCGTCATAAGTAAGTTTGTTCTGTACCAATCCTGTACCAAAAACTATTGGTGGGAGGGTGTAGTAACGGGTAATGAC
>CAILBF010000045.1 GCA_903832395.1 uncultured Actinomycetes bacterium
GGTGGCGTTGGCTTACGCCGTGGGCGTCGCGATCCAGATTATTTACGCGTTGGTGAGAGTTTAGATTTTTGGAGAGTTGAAGCTCTCGAGCAAGGCCATCACTTGAAACTTTATGCTGAAATGGTTTTGCCTGGCAAAGCCTGGCTGGAGTTCACAGTTTCACAAGAAAATGGGAAAACTCGAATTGTGCAGGAGGCTACTTTTAATCCACGGGGTCTTGGTGGGCAGCTATATTGGTATGCAATCTCTCCATTCCACTTCTTCGTTTTTCCAACTATGCTTCGAAATATTATTAAAAAGGCGGCCAAAAGTGCATGAATTCACGGCCGAGGTTGAGGCTCTTGCCCAAGAAGTGTTGGCCTACAGTCTGGATCGACTAAAAAATGATCCTCCACTCGATGGACCGCGCACGGCAGAAGATTTATTTTCAGAAGTCGGCAACACAATTACCGCTCGCGGGCTAGGTGGACATCACGCCCTTGAAGTTTTCACGAGTGTTTTAGCGAAAGCATGTATTTCTACTGATCACCCTCGCAACTTGGCTTTTATTCCATCGGCACCGAGTGAGTATGCAAACCTTTTCGATTTAGTTGTTGGCGCAAGCGCACTCTATGGCGGATCATGGCAAGAAGGTGCAGGTGCGGTCTTTGCTGAAAACCAAGCGCTGCGTTGGTTGTCAGATTTAGCCGGATTGCCACAATCGGCCGGTGGAGTTTTTGTTCAAGGTGGCACGATGGGAAATCTTTCAGCACTAGTTGTCGCCCGAGCAGAGGCGCGTAAAAAACACCCGCAAGCGACGCGTTGGGTAATTGCTTGCAGCGAAGAGGCGCACTCATCAATTGTTACCGCTGCAAATGTTATGGATGTAGATGTATTGAAAGTGCCTGTTGCTGCTAATGGAAAGTTGATGGGATCGGCCGTTGCTGCAGCAATCGATGAACTTCATGCAACAACTAGTTCCCGCGTTTTTGCTGTTGTGGCAACTTCGGGTACAACTAATTTAGGAATTATCGATGATTTAAAGGGAATCGGCACCGCCGCGCATGATCGTGGCGTGTGGTTTCATGTTGATGGCGCTTATGGATTAGCGGCGTTATGTGCACCCTCGGTACGCGCGAAATTTGATGGCGTTGAAGAGGCCGATTCATTTATCGTTGACCCCCATAAATGGTTATTTGCACCCTTTGATGCATGTGCACTTATTTATCGCGAACCCGAACTTGCCCGCGCTGCACATACACAACACGCTTCGTACTTAGATACTTTAAAAGATGGCGCATGGTCGCCATCTGATTACGCAATTCAATTAACGCGGCGTACGCGCGGCTTACCATTTTGGTTTTCATTAGCCGCACATGGCACAAATGCATATACCGATGCAATGGAGCACACCATCACCGTTGCACAAGCCGCTGCAGAATTAGTGCGAGCGCATCCTCATCTTGAATTAATTTGTGAACCTGAACTTTCGATAGTTGCATTTGTTCGGACAGGTTGGCAGGCAAAGGATTATCACAACTGGTCGGATCAATTACTTGCCGATCAAGTTGGTTTCATTCCACCGTCATCGCATCACGGCCAACCAATTCTGCGATTTGCAATTGTTAACCCTTGGACGAAAGTGAGCGATATCGAGATGATTTTAAGTAGGTTGTAAATCCCACACTTTCGCGCTTGCCCCCGATACGATTAGCATCATGTCCGCACAAGAAGAGCCAACAATGCACAGCGGCTTAAGCGATTTAGAAACCCGCATCCTTGATTTTGAAGGCAGTTGGTGGCGCTACGCCGGGGCTAAAGAGGCGGCAATTAAAGAGCTTTTCGACCTGAGCGCTGCCCGCTACTACCAACTCCTCAATGATTTGATTGACCGGGAAGATGCCCTAATGGCCGCTCCCATGCTGGTAAAACGCCTTCGCCGCCTGCGCGAGGCCCGTATGTCCACCCGTATCGCCCGCTAACCCTCCTCGCCGTTTTGCGCACCGGAAATAACTCCTCTAGATTTGGCGTTAGCACTCTCGGGGTGCGAGTGATAATGCCCCCGCTCAACGCACGATAAAAGGAAAGCGAGCAGTACTCATGGCTAAGCAGATTGCCTTTAATGAAGAAGCACGCCGCGGATTAGAGCGCGGAATGAACATTTTGGCCGATGCGGTCAAAGTAACGCTCGGGCCTCGCGGACGTAACGTTGTCCTCGAGAAGAAGTGGGGCGCCCCAACAATTACTAATGATGGCGTTTCAATTGCCAAAGAGATTGATTTAGAAGATCCATGGGAAAAGATTGGCGCAGAGCTAGTTAAGGAAGTTGCTAAGAAGACTGATGATGTAGCAGGAGATGGAACAACAACTGCAACTGTATTAGCTCAAGCACTAGTGCGCGAAGGTCTACGTAACGTCGCTGCCGGATCAAATCCAATGGCACTCAAGCGCGGAATCGAAAAAGCTGTTGAAGCAATCGTTGCCGAACTTCTTTCTATGGCAAAGAGCGTTGACTCAAAGGAGCAGATTGCTGCAACTGCATCAATTTCTGCAGCAGATGCAACTATCGGCGAAATGATTGCCGAAGCAATGGACAAAGTTGGCAAAGAGGGCGTCATCACTGTTGAAGAGTCAAATACTTTTGGCCTTGAACTAGAGCTCACTGAAGGTATGCGCTTTGACAAGGGTTACATCTCTCCATATTTCGTTACCGATCAAGATCGCATGGAGGTTGTCCTCGAGGATGCCTACGTATTAATCGCGAACTCAAAGATTACAAACATCAAGGATTTAGTACCTGTACTTGAAAAAGTTATGCAATCAGGTAAGCCACTTGCAATTATCGCCGAAGATGTTGAAGGCGAAGCTCTTGCAACGTTGGTAGTAAACAAGATTCGCGGAACTTTCCGTTCAGCTGCAGTTAAAGCCCCAGGCTTTGGCGATCGTCGCAAGGCGATGCTTCAAGATATTGCAATCCTTACTGGCGCAACGGTTATCTCAGAAGAAGTTGGTCTCAAGCTTGATCAAGCCGGTCTAGAACTTTTGGGCCGCGCTCGCAAAGTTGTTATCAGCAAGGACGAGACAACAATTGTTGAAGGCGCTGGGGACGATGCACTTATTAAGGGCCGCGTTGCACAGATTCGCTCAGAGATTGAAAAGAGTGATTCAGACTATGACCGTGAGAAGCTACAAGAGCGTCTTGCAAAGCTTGCCGGTGGAGTAGCTGTTATCAAGGCAGGCGCTGCAACTGAGGTTGAACTCAAGGAGCGCAAGCACCGCATCGAAGATGCAGTGCGAAATGCCAAGGCTGCAGTTGAAGAGGGAATCGTCGCCGGTGGTGGCGTTGCACTTCTCCAAGCAGGCACAGCAGTATTTAAGAAGCTATCACTCGTTGGCGATGAGGCAACTGGTGCGAAAATTGTTGAATTCGCAATTGAAGCTCCACTTAAGCAGATTGCAATTAACGCAGGTCTTGAAGGCGGAGTTGTAGTTGAGAAAGTTCGTCACTTGCCTTCGGGTCAAGGATTAAACGCGGCAACCGGAGAATATGTAGACATGATCAAAGCTGGCATCATTGATCCAGCTAAGGTCACGCGCTCTGCACTTCAGAACGCAGCATCAATTGCAGCACTCTTCATTACAACTGAAGCGGTTATTGCAGATAAGCCAGAAAAGAATCCAGCACCAATGCCACAAGGTGGCGGAGATATGGACTTCTAAAGCCAGTATTCGCGCTTAACGCCGTCCCCGATTAACACGGGGACGGCGTTCTGCTTTATCCTTATTCCATGGTCAAGAAGTCGTTATTTAAAAAAGCAAAAGATGCCCCAGTTGCAAGCGCATCTTTTGATGCGACCGACCTTGCTCGCAGTGCAATCATTGATGAACTTCATGGTGCATCTGAAATTGGTAAATTTGTATCCGTTGAGTTCGATGATGAAGATCGAGTCGCCACATATCTTTTCGAAGCAAAACTAGCGGGATACAAAGGCTGGCGCTGGTGTGTAACTGTTGCAAAAGTTGATGCAGATGCACAGCCAACAATTTGTGATGTAGTTGTTCTTCCAGGACCCGATGCGTTAATTGCACCCGACTGGATTCCATACCGCGACCGCATTCAACCAGGCGATGTTGGAGTTGGTGACATTGTTCCAAGTTCACTCGATGATTCGCGTTTAGTACCAGGTGCACAAGCACTTCCTGCCGATGAAGATTTAGATACTGCAATGGCAATCGAACTTGGTTTTGGTCGCGCACGAGTGATGTCTATTGAAGGCCGAGATCAAGCGGCAAAGCGTTGGTACGAGGGAGACCGTGGGCCTAAAACTCCCATGGCAGAGATCGCGCCTAAGCCCTGTTATTCATGTGGTTTCTTTATTCAAATTGCTGGCTCATTACGCTCAACTTTCGGGGTATGTGCCAACGCAATCTCGCCTGAAGATGCACGTGTTGTCTCTGTTGACCACGGCTGCGGTGCTCACTCCGAAGCGACCTTCACCTCTCCTCTGTTAAACTAATCACCTGTCCGCACCCCGCGGCTATACACATACATACAAAAACCTTAAGGAGCCATCCCCATGCCTACAGGCCGCGTTAAATGGTTTTCACTTGAAAAAGGCTTTGGCTTTATTGCAAATGATGAGGGCGAAGATGTTTATTTAGCCGCCTCGTCACTTCCTGAAGGCGTCTCAACAGTTAAGCCTGGAACTAAGTTGGAGTTTAGTGTCGCCGATAGCCGTAAAGGTCCTCAAGCGATGTCAGTTCATATTGTGGATGCACCACCATCACTTGCTGAAAACTCTCGTGTTAATCCAGATGATTTAGCTGCAATGATTGAGGACACAATTAAGATTTTAGATCGCGTTGGAAATGGCCTTCGTCATGGCCGTCATCCCGCAGGCCCTGAGGCTGAGCGTCTAGGCCGTGTTCTACGCGGTATTGCCTCCCAACTAGAGGCTTAAATGCCACTGCGCCGATTACGGCGTACTGAGTATCGAATGCCTGCAGCACCTAAAACCGCACCAACTATGCATGTCCAAATGGTTTTCGCATCGGCATTTATTGCGACGGCGACTACTCCAGCTACTACCCAACAGATTGTTCCAATTGCTACTAGGGTTACAACTCGGCGGATATTTGATTCCATGAGAGAAGAGTAATGCGATTCTCGGTAAAAGAAGATGGTAATTGGCGTTCTTTTCGCCACCATAATTACCGCCTGCTTTTTCCAGCAAACACCATTTCAAATATTGGAAGTTGGGCCCAGCGCGTTGCTCAAGATTGGCTTGTCCTAGAGCTAACACATAGTGGAACATATTTAGGACTTGTGACTGCAATTCAGTTCACGCCAGTTCTCTTCTTCTCACTTCATGGCGGTGCATTTGCCGATCGATTTAATAAACGCAAACTTCTTATTGCCACTAACGCACTCGGTGCATTTTCAGCTTTGGCTTTGGGTAGTTTAGTAATCACCCACCACATAAGACTCTGGCATGTTTTTGCATTGGCGGCAGTTCTAGGAGTTTCAAGTGCAATAGATGCGCCGGTTCGGCAGGCATTTGCCGCCGAAATTGTTGGGCACAACGATTTACCCAATGCCGTTAGTTTAAACTCAGCAAATTTCAACGCTGGCCGTCTAATTGGCCCAGCTGTATCAGGTGCACTCATTGCCGCGTTTGGAACCGGCCCCTCATTCATTGTTAATGGTGTCTCATACCTTTTTGCCATCGTTGCGTTATTAGCTTTAAATGAAAAAGAGTTTTTCCAACAAGATCGGCCAAAGAGCGTGACCAGCGTTCGAGAGGGTCTGCGTTATGCGCAAAAGCGCCCGGATGTATACGTAGTCATGTTGATGGTATTTTTTCTTGGAACTTTCGGACTTAACTTTCAAATCTTCAATGCGCTCATGGCGACAAAAGAGTTTCATAAAGGCCCAGCCTCTTACGGATTGCTCGGAACCTTCGTTGCAATTGGCTCCTTTTCAGGTGCAATTGCTTCAGCTCGTTTAGAGAGATTTCGAGAGACCCGTTATGTAATTCTCTCTGGCGGTGTTTTCTCTACGGCTGTAATTATTCTTTCAACTATGCCAAATTATCTTGCCTATGCAATGTGGCTGCCAGTATGTGGGATTTCAGCGTTAACAACGATGATCATGGCCAATTCAATTGTTCAAGTAAATAGCGATCCAGCAATTAGAGGCCGCATCATGGGAATCTATTTGCTTATTTTTATGGGCGGAACACCAGTAGGTTCGCCACTTATTGGCGTCTTGGCTGAAGTAATAGGTATTCGAAAAACAGTGGCCGCATGTGGAGCTATCTCGTTACTTGCAACTTTAGTCATTTGGTTAAAATATAGAAATAAACTTGAAATTCCTGAAGATATAAGTGTTGCCGCAGTTCTAAAGCCCGCTGATGGCAATCAAAATAATAAGTCCAAATAACACAACCAAGGTAATAGTCCGGCGTGTTTTATAGTTCATCGGTTATGCCTCAACTGGTTTAGAAGGAATGAACTTGACTATAGCAAAGGAAATAGCGATTAAAACGGGGACCATTATGTACGCGCGCGAAATTCCGAAGTGATCGCCGAGAACTCCTAATAGAAATGGTGCCGCAGCGATTGCAGTCCCAGCAGCAAGGGATGTTCGACCGATTGCAAGATCTGGTCGACCATCGCTAAAAGAAATCAAACGAATTGCAGCGAGGGCAAACTGCGTTGAGACGCCTAAACCAATCGTGAATAGTGAAATCAAACTAATGATCATTGTGTGTGAAAACCAAAAGAATGTGAAGCCGACAAATTGAGTAGTGATAGCGGTAAGTAACTGTCCGTCAAGGGCTAAGCGGTTTAACATGCTTGGGCCATACCATCGCCCAACAATCATTCCGCAGCCAATGGCTGCAACTGCAGTGGTAGAAATCGCCGCGTTTGAACCCACGCGATCTTTAAGCAAGGCTGCTGCCCAGAAAGAAACGGCAAACTCACTGGAAATACATGCAACGAAACCCATCCACGAAATCCAGAAAATTCGAGAGAGTTTTCCACTCTGACGCCCATCCTCATCTGGAACATGATCATCGGCAGCTTTATCCCGACCCATAACAAAAACTGCAATCGCAACCGGAATGGCAAGAAGTAAACCCATTCGCCAAAGGCTAGGAAAGATAATAGCTATCGTACCAATTAGGCCCGTACCTAGAACAAAGCCAACTGAAGAAATGCCATTTGCTTTCGGAATAGCTACTTCAGCCGCCTTGCCATAATAGTGAGACATGGACGTAAGCATTGCGTTGATGACGATTGAGGTACCAAAGCCAGTAATTAATGTAGCTGGCAAAGTTAGATATACGGGAGGAGAGATCACAAAAAAAATCAAACCGATGCTAAAAATAGTAAGACCTATCCAGCCCGAACGGGTTCGTCCAAAGCGATGCGCGAAATATGGGTATGCATAACCGGCAAAAATTGATGCAACTCCCATCGCAGTGCCATGTAGTCCAGCAACCGTTAGCGACGTTCCTTGATCTGCGCGAAGCAACGATTGTGCGGGGCCAAAGCCGCCAAGGTAGAAGTTAACAATCGCGGTTTGAGTGGCTACAACCCAAAAAAAACGGCCTCGGACAAAAGTTTTAGACATACTAGAGCGCAGCTACAACGTGATCAATGCACTTGGTTAGCGCCTCGACATCACTTGGCTCAACTGCGGGAAACATTCCGATACGAAGTTGGTTTTTACCCAGTTTGCGATATGGCTCGGTATCTACAATTCCATTAGCGCGAAGGGCTGCAGCAATCTTCATTGCGTCAATAGAATCATCAAAGTTTATTGTTCCGACAACTTTGGAACGCATGGCGGGATCTACAACAAATGGGGTTGTATAACTTGTTTTTTCGGCCCACGAATACAAAATACTAGATGACTCTGCACTTCGACCAGCAGCAAAGGAGAGTCCACCACCGTTGTTCATCCAATCAATTTGCTCTGCTAATAAAATTAGAGTTGTTAAGGCGGGAGTGTTGTACGTCTGGTCTAACCGTGAGTTTTCAATAGCAATGCTTAAATCAAAGAAAGCAGGAATCCATCGACCGGTAGCTTTAATCGCTTCAACTCGCGCAATTGCTGCCGGACTCATGATTGCAATCCAGAGGCCACCATCGGAGGCAAAAGACTTTTGTGGAGCAAAGTAGTACGTATCAAACTCTTTCGGATCAACTAGCAGCCCACCAGCACCGCTCGTTGCATCCACTAGTACAAGTGCGCCATCGGTACCTGCCGGTCGCTTAATTGGCATTGAAACACCAGTACTAGTTTCATTGTGAGTTAAGGCGTATACATCGATTCCGGCCTCGGTCACGCTGACTGGATGTGTGCCGGGCTCAGATTTAATGATGGTTGGTTCACCCAGGAACGGCGCATCTTTAGCCGCCGATGCGAACTTAGATGAGAATTCACCGAAGACTAGATGCTGTGAGCGCTCCTGAATTAAACCAAGCGTTGCGATATCCCAAAATGCAGTTGATCCGCCATTTCCAAGAATTACTTCATAACCATCAGGTAGATTAAAGAGAGAGTGCAGACCTTCACGTACGCGTTTAACCACATTCTTCACGGGTTTTTGTCGATGTGAAGTTCCGAGAATTGAAGTTCCACTTGCTAAGAGTGCGGCAATTGCTTCTGGTCGAATTTTTGATGGACCACAACCAAATCTTCCATCAGTAGGTTTAATGCTCGAAGGAATTATTAGCTCTGCGCTCATTGGGTGAGTTTACGGGTAGTAGCGGCCTATCTCCCAATTTCCACGCTCATCAGCACGTTCATAACGCAACCGGTCATGCATTCTGGAATATCGACCCTGCCAAAATTCTATTGAGAGCGGAGTGATGCGGTACCCACCCCAATGCGGCGGGCATGGAACTGCGCTTCCTTCAGGCCACTTTTCTGCCGCGCCTTGAAATCTCTGATCTAATTCTTCGCGAGATGCAAGGGGTGCCGATTGATGGCTGGCCCAAGCCCCAATTTGAGATGACCAAGGGCGTGTTGCAAAATAACTCTGCGACTCTTCGGCGCTTACTTTATTAGCTATTCCATTAACGCAAATCTGCCGCTCCATTGCATACCAAGGAAATAGAACACTTACTTGCGGATTCATATCAATTGCGTGTGCTTTGCGGGATGAATAATTAGTAAAGAATGTAAAACCACCTTGGGAAATATCTTTGAGTAAAACCGAACGAGTTGTAATCAGTAAATCAGAATCAACGGTTGAAAGAACCATTGCATTTGCCTCGACGATTATCGGGTTTTCATGGGCTTGTCGGAGCCAATCGGCAAAGGCCACGAAGGGGTCAGCATTTAATTCGCCAATTCCAGTTTTCCCATAAGAAAGGCGCATTGCTCTGATTTCATCCCTATTAAAACTCTGATCGCTCATAGATGTATCGAACCTCACTTTTGTCTTGAGTGCATCCCCATGCCTTATGGTCTTGCGCACCCCTTGCGTAGGTGCAGAATTAGGGCATTGATACACGCACAAAAGGAGCTCAAAGTGTCTGAAGATTTTAAGCCTGGCCTTGAAGGTGTAATCGCTTTTGAATCCGAAATTGCCGAGCCGGACAAAGAGGGCAGTGCACTGCGCTACCGCGGTGTAGATATCGATGAATTAGTAGGTCGAGTGTCATTTGGAAACGTATGGGGATTACTTGTCGATGATGAGTTCAATCCCGGATTACCAAATGCTGAAAAGTTTCCGTTGCCAGTTCACTCAGGTGATGTTCGCGTAGATGTTCAAGCCGCAATTTCAATGCTTGCACCCGCGTGGGGATTCAAACCACTTCTAGATATTGATGATACTGAAGCTCGCAGTAACTTAGCGCGCGCATCGGTGATGGTTCTTTCATATTTGTCACAAGCAGCGCGCGGGGTTACTGCGCCACCTGTTCCAGAGTCTGAAATCGATAAAGCCCATACTGTTGTTGAACGCATGATGATTCGTTGGCGCGGAGAGCCCGATCCACTTCATGTTCGTGCAATCGATGCATACTTTGTATCTGCAGCAGAACACGGAATGAATGCATCAACATTTACTGCTCGTGTTATTGCATCAACCGGTGCCGATGTTGCCGCGGCACTCTCGGGTGCAATCGGTGCAATGTCGGGTCCACTTCATGGTGGAGCACCATCGCGCGTTCTACATATGATTGATGAAGTTGAAAAAACTGGAGATGCAACAGAATATGTAAAAGGTTTGTTAGATCGCAAAGAACGTTTAATGGGATTTGGTCACCGCGTTTATCGCGCTGAAGATCCACGCGCGCGCACCCTTCGCCGAACAGCAAAGGAACTCAATGCCCCACGCTTTGCAGTTGCTGAAGCCCTTGAGCAAGCTGCATTAAAAGAGTTACGTGAACGCCAACCAGATCGCGTGCTTGAAACAAACGTTGAATTCTGGGCAGCAATCATTTTAGATTTTGCCGAAGTTCCATCGCACTTATTTACTTCGATGTTTACTGCTGCACGAACCGCTGGTTGGTCTGCGCATATTCTTGAGCAGAAGCGCACTGGACGATTGATACGACCATCGGCCCGTTATGTAGGGAAGGCCCCTCGGTCTGCCGAATCAGTTTCCGGTTGGGATTCAACGGTCGAACAGCTTCATAAGTAGCCCTCTGCAAGTGGGTATGCAAGCACTTCTCTTTATAACAATCCTGTAAATCTCGCTGGTTTGAGTGCTAAATACGGCATTTTGATTTGCCTACCCACTCATTCGGGAGTGGAATATCCCTACTAACGCATACCCTCGTATGCGTGTTTTCCATCCATGGAGGATATAAATGAATAAAAAGCGTTTTGGTTTTGCTGGCGTAATTGCAGCAGCCGCGCTCATAGTTTCTTCACTTGTTGTACCAACAGCAAATGCAGCCACAGAGATCGTAGTGTGGGCAGATGAAACTCGTGGGCCAAATCTAACTAAGGTAATTGCAGCAAAGGGTGACTGGGTTCCTGGTTACACGATCAAGATTGTAACTTTCTCAAGCTATTCAGCTTTAGGTGCAGCACTTGATAAGGCAACCGGTACAACCGGTCCAGATATTTTCGTTGGTGGAAATGACTGGGTAGTAGCTTCTGCAAAGAGCGGAAAGCTTGCTCCAGTTACATTGACAGCTTCACAGAAGGCTCAGTTCACTGCGAGCCAACTGTATGACCTTTCCTATGCGGGTAAGCTCTATGGAGTTCCTCTCGACATCAACAACGTCGGAATGATTTATAACACCAAGCTTGTAACAACTGCTCCAAAGTCATTTGGTGACATGGTTGATTTCTACAAAGCAAATAAGACCAAGTTAAACCTTAAGAATGGTCTTTGTGTAACTGGCGGCGGAATGTCATGGGGCGGACTTTCAGTCTTCTCAGCACTCGGAGCAGATCCATACCAAATGACAGCTCGTGGTGCAGTTGATACTGCTCGTGGATTCAACCCAACAACTTTCGGAAATAACATGAAGAAGTATTTGATCGATCCAGCTACTGGTAAGAGCAATGGTTTCTGGGCTTCATCAAACACAACATGTAATGACGATTTTTACACTGGCAAAGTTCCTTACTCCATCATTGGTAACTGGGAGTGGCAGACATATGTTGACAAGGGATTTGCAATGAACTTGCAGCCAGTTCCAAGCGCAACCGGTGGCTACGGTCACATGTTCGGTAGCGTAAGCGGAGCTTTCCTTACCTCTTTTGCTGACAAGCACGGTGTAGCTGTTGGCGCGAAGTCACTTCTAGTTAACTTCTTCGCATCAACACCAGGACAAGTTGCCTACGAGAAGGTCGAAGGACGACCACCTGCAGCTAAGGGCGCGCAGGCAGATGCAACTGTCAGTGCGGCTCAGAAGGGCTTTGGAGCCGCAGCTGCACTATCTGGAATTCCTCAGATTGGCGCCATCTTGGATAACAAGGCTGGCGGATCAAACTACTGGGATTCAAGCGGTGATTACTGGACACAAACTCTAATCAACGGAAAAGATGCAACTGTCGAGGCACGAAAGCTCTCCGCAATTTGGCGAGCAAACGTAAATGCCGCAAAGTCGCTCCTCTAAAGGGATCGCTTAACGGTAATAGTTTGTGAAGAATAGGTGGCGTGGGTGGGTCAAACTCTCACCCACGTCACCTATTTCATTATTTGTAGCTTTATATGAGAAAGAGCGGTAATCGCGAGTGAGTGGATTGATGCGGGGTAAATTTGCCCTAGTTGCCAAGATCATCTTCCTTGGAATTACCACCGCTATTTTGGCGTTATTAACTGAAAGTGCTTTTGCGCAGAAGCAGTATGTAATTGGCTCCTTTATCTTAGTTGCAGCCATCGCGCTAAATATTGTTTATCTGACTAGCATTTCAGTTCCATTTAAATTCTTTTTACCCGGGATCCTTTTCTTTTTCGCATTCGTAATTGCGCCAATATTTTTCACAGCGCAAATGTCTGGGTATAAATACCAGACTGGAAATTACATTGACAAAGCTGCCGCTCTTGAGCAGGTAATAAGCCTGGGCGCGCAACCTGACGCTCAAGGCACAACATTTGATATTACTGTCGGACGGACTCCATCAAATGAGTACGCAATTCTTGTTTCGGATATAACAAATGATAAGTATTTTATTTCAACACCGACTCAGAGAATCGAAGTAGTCAAAGCTGCTGCAACTTTCGATGCTAATGGTGTAGCTATTTCAGCGCCAGGCTTTAAGTCAATGACTGCCGATGCGCTAGCTGCCAACGATGCATATTCAAAAATCAGGTACAAGTATGAGGGCGACTATTACATTGCAATTGAGAGTCAGAACGCCGGGGGAGTTTTCAGACAGGAATTGAGTTACTCTGCCAAGACGGGCATATTAACCAATGTATTCACAGGTGCTACATATACAGATAACCACCGCGGAAATTTCGCAAAGGTAGGTGAACCAAGTGTTCTTCTTAGTCCTGGCTGGCGTGCTCCAATTTGGTTTGAAAACTACAGCAGGTTAGTGACCGACCAAAAGGTCCGAACACCCTTAATAAGAGTCTTCATCTGGACTTTTTCCTTCGCGGTCCTTTCCGTACTCAGCACTTTTGCGCTGGGATTGCTTCTGGCAATGTCGCTTAATCGCCCAATCAGGGGGCGTCGCCTTTATCGATCAATTTTGATTCTTCCGTACGCTATGCCGAGCGTTATGAGTATTTTGATTTGGGCCGGCATGTTTGATTCCGACTTTGGTGCCGTGAATAGCATCTTGCATACCAATATTCATTGGTTTCAGAATCCAAGTCTGGCCCGTTCAATTGTTTTATTGGTCAACTTGTGGCTTGGTTTTCCTTATTTTTATCTCATCTGTTCTGGGTCATTGCAAGCAATTCCAAATGAGTTATTAGAGGCAGCAGCAATTGATGGTGCCAGCCCGCGCCAAGTATTTAGAAAAATTACCCTTCCTCTCCTCTTACAGATTCTTTCACCGCTTCTTATCGCCTCTTTCGCCTTCAATTTTAATAACTTCAATTTGATTTATTTGCTAACTGGTGGTGGACCAACGCAAACTCTCAACGGAGAAATTGCTGGCGCGACAGATATCTTGATTAGCTATACATACAAGATTGCCTTTGGTACTAATTTTCAAGACTTCGGTTTGGCTAGCGCCATCTCTGTCATTATCTTCCTCATAGTTGCTTCGATTTCAATGTACGGCTTGAGACGATCCAAGGTTATGGAGACTTTCGAATGAGCAAATGGATGAGAGAAAACCTTTGGCGACACGGCGTTGCGATCTCAGTGTGCCTGTTCTCGCTTTTCCCGCTGTATTTAGTAATTCTCTCCTCTCTTAAAACCAGCGGTAGTCTGCAAGTTGGATCCTTCATTCCTCATGAAGTCTCACTCGATAACTTCCGCTTTTTGTTTCATTCGCCAAAAACACCGTACTTACTTTGGTTCAAAAACTCACTCGTTATCGCATCAACTGTTGCTCTTAGCTCTGTATTCATCGGCGCAGCTTCTGCCTTTGCTTTCAGCCGCTTAAAATTCAAGGGCAAGAAACTAGGAATTCGCCTCCTTCTTCTAGTACAGATGTTTCCAGCCGTATTAGCAATCTCAGCGGTTTATGTCATTATGGAGAGAGTTTTTACTTTCGCTCCGAAGATTGGGTTAGGTAGTCAAGGTGGCCTGATACTTGTCTATTTGGGTGGCTCCATGGGAGTTAATATTTGGCTGCTTAAAGGATTCGTGGATTCAATTCCCGTCGAACTTGATGAGGCTGCCAAGATTGACGGTGCCAGCCCTGTGCAGACGTACTGGTTAATCTTCCTTCCACTAGCCACTCCAGTTTTGGCGGTGGTTTGCCTCTTAAGCTTCATTGGCACGTTTAATGAGTTTATTTTGGCTAGGTTATTCCTCGTCGAGATGAATGGGCGAACAATTGCTGTTGGGCTTCAACAATTTATTGGTGGTCAATACGCCTCTAACTGGGGACCATTCGCCGCTGGATCAATTTTGGCGTCGATTCCGATTGTCATCATCTTCTTATCGCTCCAGCGATTCATTGTTAATGGCTTAACGGCAGGATCTGTTAAGGGATGATTAAACGAAAGCCCGCTCTGGCTTTCTTAACAGTTCTCTTTTTGAGTGCTACGACATTTTCTTTTGCGGCAACGACCCCCACCGTAAGTGCTCGCGTAGGTCTTTCATCTGATCTGATTTATTTTGTGATGCCAGATCGCTACAAAGATGGCAATACTGCAAATGACAAACTCGCTGGATTTGATCCAACCGATACAGCCTTCTATCACGGTGGAGATCTCAAAGGCCTGACGGGTACGTGTGCACCGGGTGATGATGGCTTGGCTCGAATCAAGGCGATGGGTTTTACCGCAGTTTGGGTGACTCCACTTGTACGCCAAGTAGCGCCGACAGTTGTATCGGCGGGTTATCACGGATATTGGGGCGTTGATTTTCTTAATGTTGATCCACACCTTGGCACTAATGCCGATTTAATTGCTTTTTCGGCGTGCGCCAAGAAATTAAAATTAAAATTAATTTTAGATATCGTCACAAACCATACTGCTGACATCATCCAATACAACGGCACAGAGGCTTACATTCCGAGTAACTGGGCAAAGCTCAAAAATCCGACTTGGCTCAATGACTTAAGTAATTATCACAACGTAGGCGATATGAGTAAATGTTGGGGAGTCGGAGATTGCACGACTCTTGGTGATTTTTATGGACTTGATGACTTAGCAACCGAAAAACCTGTTGTGTATAAGGGTTGGGCCGATGTCTACGGCCAGTGGATATCCAAGTATGGTTTCTCCGGTTTTCGAGTCGATACCGCCAAGCATGTCGACACCGAATTCTTTAAACATTGGCAGCCACTGATTCTACAAAAAGCAAAAACTGTAGGAATCTCCAATTTTACAATTTTCGGTGAAGTTACTAACCCAACTGCTTTTGGCCTTATGACATATGTGCGAGAGAATAAAATTCAGACAGTACTTGACTTCCCATTTCAAACAAATGCCACGGATTTTGCTTCGGGTGTAAGCGATGCGGCTAGCCTTAGTACATTTTTTCTTACCGATGATTACTACACAAGCCCAACTTCTGCAGCTAGCAATCTCGTCACATTCTTAGGAAACCATGACATGGGACGTGTCGGATTTCTCTTAAATACCATGAAGATTCAAACACCTTCGGAGCTTTTAGCCCGTGACGAACTTGCGCATGCCTTGATGTATTTCTCGCGTGGAATTCCAACTGTCTACTACGGTGATGAAGTTGGAATGACGGGAAGTAACAGCGGAAACGATCAAATGGCGCGTCAAGATATGTTTGCCACGCAAATACCTGATTGGAAGAGCGAGTTGCGAATAGGTGGAAAGCCAGTGGGTAGCGGAAACTCTTTTGCACTTGCAAAAACGAATCCATTACCACGTTACCTTACAGAGTTGGCGAGCCTGCGTGCTAGCAATCCAGGACTTGCTAATGGCGTTATGCAGACGCGATTAGCGAAAGGATCGGTGTATGCCGTCTCTAAGAAAGATCCGCTCGAAAATCGCGAATATGTAGTGGCATTTAATAATGGATTAAAACCCCAAAGTATTGCGCTAAACACGGCGACCTCAAGCGGCGGTTGGAAAATCCTTTTGGGGAAGACCTCCTATCAAAGCACAGGTGCAACTTTGAATTTCACTGTTCCCGCACTTTCTACCGTAGTGCTAAAAGCCAACAAGCAGATCGATACCGTGAGTGTAAAGACTGGAAAAATATCGGTCGCCGTCGATGATATGACTGGCTATTACCAGGCTTCTGCGAGTGTGACATCGAGTGACTTATTGTCAGTTGAGTTTTTCGTAAAAACTTTAACAAGTAATACTTGGGTCTCCCTTGGTAGCGACACAAACGCACCTTATAGCGTATACATCAATCCACAAGAAATACGTGGACCGAGTTTTCAAGTAAAAGCAGTAGCCACCAATTCGAACGGAAAAGTTTTTGCCATTCCAAGTACAGAATTTATTATTCCCGCAGCATAACTGCTCAAATCTCAGCGCGTATGGGTAGTTGAATCAAGCCAAAAGCGCATTGGTTGATCTAAGTACTTAGCCCACGATCTTTCATTGTGGCCACTGCGGTTATAAACCTTGCTTTTAAAATTATGAGCCCTATATCCGCGTTCGTGCATTAAGCCGTCGGCGATAAGTTGGAAGGGTGCATATTTTGCATCTAAACCCTTTGTACCGTGACTCATCCACACTTTGAATGGTCCAGGAGTTGGCAAGGCTTGAATTATTTGCTCAACTAAAGCGTTGGCGCCAAAGGGCCAATGCGGAGAAAGCGCAAGGGCGGTCGTGAAACGATTAGGGAGTTCAGCAAGGGCGTACAAGGTAGCAAGTGCACCCATACTCGATCCAATCATCGCCGTATTGTGGGGGGAAATCGCTGGGGCGATTGCTGAAATATATTCGTCAAATATTTTCGCTAAATAGTCATCGCCATGCAGTAATGCTGGATCAAATGTCGCTTTGAATCGAGTTTCAACAGTAAGGCCATCACGGAAATATTTTTCCGGTACTAAATCTTTCCCTCTGCCCCATGGATCAGTTTTCGTACTGCTGTGCCACACACCGATAATTGCAGGAGGTGTTATTCCCAAGTCGGTACTCACGCGAATCGCCGACTGCGCCATCTGCCAAGTCTGCCCGCGATGCGTAGACGTACGGCCATCAAATACATTTTGTCCGTCATGGGCGATCAATACGTGCGTTGCTGGCGCTTTAGGAAGCCAGTAATCAACGATGCGGCCGCTAAAATCCACGCGCCTCACATCCCCGGGCACACCACGAATTTGGAAGCGCTTAATCTCTTTCACAATGGTTAAA
>CAILBF010000046.1 GCA_903832395.1 uncultured Actinomycetes bacterium
ACATATGGTCCTCCATATAACAAGGCATCCGATGGTCTCAATATGGGTCCACTGTGGTTACAAAAATGGGTAGGCGTTACTCGCCCTATTGATTCAGTCAATGACTTTGTGATTGCACCTCTTAGTACACAGGTGATGTCAACTGAAATCGCAAGTGCGCTAGCAACATGGAATGCAGCATCTGCAACCGAAAAGCAGAGTTGGGCAACCGCCTACGATGATGCAATTACCAAGGTAGAGGGAAAGTTAAGTGATGTACCAGCTGGAGCTTATGGTCCAGTACCAGCCCTTGCTAAAGGTCTAACCGATATGGCAAAAGCTGGAGCGTTAGATGCTGCACTACTGTCACAAGGTGGCTTCTTCCAGACCGATAATACAAAACAGATCCTCTTCTTTGGTGACGGTGCCTATCTAGATGATGCTGGTACTACTGCAAACTTGCAGGGTGGTACATGGGGCATGATGAATGAGACTGGCCGCTATCCAGGTCAAGCTTGGTTGTGGCTCTACTCATTCTGGTATCAAATCCCTCCATTTAATAATGAAGAGTCAAAGCCAATTGGTGCCAATGCCGATGCGTACATCATGGGGATTATGGGCGTTCTCTCGTTGGGCTTGATCTTGATTCCAGTTATTCCTGGCATCAAATCTCTACCGATGCGAGTTCCAATTCACCGTGGAATCTGGCGTCAATACTATGAAACACAAGGAATCAAGCGCCGTAAGAAGTAAAGCGCTACTTTGAGGCGGGCGAGGAGAAATCCTCGCCCGTTCTTATTTGGAAAGAAAAATTAGAGCGTTTGGCCGCGCTCTAATTGATGTGGCCATTCAATCTTCACTCCCAGTTTTTCGGCGGCATTTAACGCCCAGCGAGGGTTACGAATCATTGCTCGGGCAAGGAAAACGGCATCTGCCTCACCCGTTTCGATAATGTATTGCGCTTGCTCAGGTTCGGTTATTAAACCAACGGCACCCGTCATAATTTTGACCTCTGCTCGAATTGCTGCAGCAAATGGAACTTGGAAACCCGGGGTAGCTTTAATGGGGGCGTTGTGAACATTGCCACCCGTTGAAACATCGATCAGATCAACACCAAGGGCTTTAAGTTGAGTGCATAGCTCAATCGAATCAACTAAGTTCCAACCATCATCTACCCAATCGGTTGCCGAGATTCGCACAAATAGGGGAGTACTCGCCGGAATAGCTGCACGTACTGCCATCGCAGTTTCAAGTAAGAATCGAACTCGATTCTCAAAGCTACCGCCGTATTCATCGGTGCGTGTATTGGCAAGAGGTGAATAAAACTGGTGTAACAAATAACCGTGGGCTGCGTGAATTTCGATAACGTCAAAACCAACATCTACGGCGCGCTTGGCAGCTGCGGCGAAATCGTGCGTGAGTTGATGGATCTCATCGACCGTTAAGGCGCGTGGCTCTGGATATCCATGGAATGCAATTGCTGATGATGAGACACTCTGCCAACCGCCTTCTTCAGCGCTTGCCATTCTGTGATCATCCCAAGGGCGCATCGTGGAACCTTTACGACCAGCGTGGGCCAATTGAATTCCCATTTTTACATTGTGCGAATGGGCAAAATCAATCATTGGCTTAAAGGCGCCAGCATGTTTATCGTCGTTGATTGTTGGGCAAGCAATTGAGATTCGACCCTCTGGTACTACTCCAGTTGCCTCGACCATTATTAATCCCGGGGCACCCGTTGCAAATGCATTCAAGTGTGCACTGTGCCACTGGCCAACTAAACCATCGACAGCTGAGTATTGGCACATAGGAGAGACCCATACGCGATTTTGGAAAGTAACGGAACCAATCGTTAATGGATTAAAAAGAGTATTCATAACGTGAAGTCTACGGGTATTTTCTAGTTAGCTAAACGCCTTAAACCATTCTAGGGCCTCGGGATTGGCTAAAGCATCGACATTTCGAACTTCGCGTCCATTAATAACATCGGCAACTGCGAGTTCAACTAATTTATTTGATTTAGTACGCGGTAAAGCGGGTGCGACCACGATTAAATCAGGGACGTGGCGTGGGCTGGCTTGGGTGCGAAGTGCAGCTTTGATTGCCTTTTCAGTATCGTCAGTAAAACTCATTCCTGGCTTTACTACAACAAATAAAACTACGCGCGTATCATCTTCCCAATCTTGGGATACTGCCAAAGCCTCTAAAATTTCTGGGAAAGTTTCAACGACTCGGTAGATTTCGGCAGTTCCGATGCGGACACCCTTTGAGTTAAGTGTTGCATCGCTACGACCAAATAAAGTAAATCCACCCGTTTCCGATTTAGAAGCGAAATCACCATGAGTCCACACTCCAGGAAAGCCTTCAAAGTAGGCAGCTAGGTATTTTTTATTATCAGCATCTCCCCAAAAACCGAGTGGCTTAGATGGAAATGGAACGGTGCAAACGAGTTCACCCTTTTCGCCAATGGCAGCTGATTTTCCTGAGCCATCAAAGACATCGGTCGCCATTCCTAAACATGGACCTTGCAGTTCGCCGCGATAAACCGGTTGGGTTGGAACGCCGGCAAGAAAACAGCCGCAGATATCGGTGCCACCCGACATGGAAGCTAAATGGACATCGCTTTTAATGCTTTGGTAGACATAGTCAAAGCTTTCAGGGGATAGAACTGATCCGGTGGATGCGATTACCTTGATAGTAGATAAGTCATGAGTTTGGGCAGGCGTTAAGCCTTCCTTATGAGAAGAGTCGATGAATTTGGCCGAGAGGCCTAAGAAATCTATTTTTTCTTGCTGGGCAATATCAAAGACGCGAGATGGGGTGGGAAACATTGGTGCGCCATCAAACAAGATAATTGTGGCGCCGCGGCCAAGTGCCATGGTTAACCAGTTCCACATCATCCAGCCGCAGGTAGTGAAGAAAAAAATCTTCTCGGTGGCATGGAGTTCAAATTGATAGAGCTGCTCAGCTAATGCTTTAAGCATCACTCCCGCACCACTATGGATAATGCACTTAGGTTTGCCAGTTGTACCCGATGAGAAAAGTACGAAACCCGGGTGATCAAAGGGCAGGGGAGTAAAATCCAATGGCGCTCCCATAAATGGTGTTATCCATGATGCGAACTCACTAATACGTATGGTTTTAGTCAGCGTTGGTAGAAGTTTTTCAATTTCGGTGATTTTTGGTGCGCAATCAAAGAATTTTCCGTTGTATTGATATGAGTCGGCGGCCAATAATAATTTGGGTTCAATCTGACCAAAGCGATCTTGAACTGCCCCTGGCGCAAAATCAGGCGAGGCCGTTGAAACAATTGCACCAATGCTTAAAGCGCCAAGGGCGTAAATAATCGTCTCGGTTACGTTTGGAACCCACGCGACTACACGGTCTCCTTTCACTACGCCCGCTGCCTTCATTGCTGCAGTCGTTGCACCTACTTGGGCGCGAAGTTGGCCCCAAGTCGTCTCAGTTCGTGTTCCATCTTCCAGAAGAGAGATAATCGCAACTTCGCCATCACGGCCCTTAGATAGTAAATTTTCGGCAACATTTAAAGTTGCATCGCTAAAGAAATGGGCTGAAATGAAATCTTTACCGGGTGTATAGAATTGCGAACCTTTACTTCCAATTATTTGGCAGTCATCCCAGGCCTTTGACCAAAATAGCCCCGGGTTCTCAATCGACCAGGTGTGCAAATCTGGGTATGAACTCAAACCTAGCTGTGCTTGTAGACGAGCAACTGCAGTACCGCTTGTATCGCGTGGTTGCCAGAGCGGGGTGCTCATCGAGATTTCTTGGTAATCGCTCGCAAGCGAAGGCGATAGTAAGCACCAGAGAGACCACCCGGTGCAAACATGACGACGAGAATAAAGAGAAGACCTAAAACGAATGCGGGCTCAGCGATTGGGCCACCAATCCACTTAGGAATGGTCCTAAATGAGGGCTGTTGGGTTAGATCCTGCATTCTCGTTGTCGCAACAGAATAAAATATGCCGCCAATGACTGCGCCCCACCGTGTGACTGCGCCACCAAGAACCACCATGAGCAAGAGACTAATTGTTACGCCGGCATCGGCAAATCGAGGCGCCGCACTTCCGGCGGCAACTAACATGACATCGCCGAGAAGGGCTGCCAGCGCTGCACTAATTACAAAGGCCAAGAGCTTAAAACGCTGAGTGTTCAAACCTAAAACCTGTACGCGAAGTTCGTTATCACGAAGGGCGGCAAAGACCCGACCCGCTGAACTTTCTGTAACCCACCAAATAACGAGATACGTAAAAATGAGGGCGGCTAAAGCTGTCCAGTAGATAAATTTCGTATTAGCAACACTTATCCAAAAGCTTGGAATTCGATCGGCATTGAGGGCGATTCCATTTTCTCCGCCAGTTAAGTTAAAGAAGTTACGTTCAAGAATTACATGGCCAGCCTCACCAAAGGCCAAAGTAACCATCGCAAAAGTAATTCCAGATGTTCGAAGCGAGGCCGCCCCTACTAATAGTGCGAGAACGGCGCTAACGGCAATTGAAATTAGGCTAGCCATCCACCAAACAAAAACATGATGATTAATCAATATGCATGTTACGTATACGCCAGTTGCAAAATAGAGCGCATGGCCGAAAGATAAAAGTCCAGTGAAACCAAAGAGTAAATCGTAGGTTAGGGCCAAACCACCCCATAAAAATGCAACGGCCATTGTCTGTTGCAGACCCGGTCGGCTAAGTGGATTAGCGCCAAGCACTGGCGCTAGCGCTAGAAGTGCAATTAAGAGGCCAAGGAGCGGGCGAGAGTATTTCCAGCGCAACATTATGCACGCACCTTACCGAGAAGACCTTGAGGTCTAATCAGAAGCACGACCGCTAGCAAAATTACGACAACAAAGTCGCCAAGGCCAGTTGCATAATAATTTGCGAACTGGCGAATTACGCCAATCATCATCGCCGCTAAGAAACTTCCTGGCACTGATCCCATGCCACCTATCACAACGACGATGAAGCCATAGATGAGGTAGGTGCCCGCAATTAACGGTGAAACACCATTAGAGTAAATTGAAACTAGGACTCCGCCAACGCCTGCGGCAAAGCCACCCAGGAAAAAAACAGTGCTAAAAGCTCGTCGTACGTTAATTCCGAGAGCATTGACCATGTTTCGATTTTCAACGCCAGCGCGAATAATCAATCCGATGCGTGTGTATTTAAGAAGTGCCCAGTTACCGACCAGCAGCAAAACCGCTGTAGCGATATAGACCGCACGATCAGCGGGAATCCTTGCCCCACCTATAGTGATGGCCGTTGAAAACCACGCGGGAGTAGGAAACATTTTAAGATCATTGCCAAACCAACCGCCAAGAACTGCCCCAACAACGAGGGATACACCAACAGTGACAAGGGCTTGATCGATATGTCGCTCATATAAACGGGTAATTAGCAGTTGTTCAATAAGCAAAGCGAATAATCCGGCAGCTAGTCCACCAACAATCATCGCGAAAATGAATTTAGGAAGGGTTATGTCAAAGCCCATCTTGCTTGCAACCCAGTAACCCACAAAAGCGCCAACGGTTAGGAAACTTCCGTGGGCAAAGTTAAGAACTCCCATTAAACCGTAGATGAGAGAAAGACCCGATGCGATAAGGAAGTACAAAGCACCTAAACCAATACCCGTGATTCCAATCAGAATGAAAGTATCCATTTACTTATGACCCCCGCTCACACCTAACATCTGATGTACCCAAGAAGAGTCGTCCAAATTCTCGGGTCCGCCTTGAAAAATTACACGGCCCTGATCTATCACCACAACGTTATCTGCGATCCGTTTAACTAACGCCAAGTTTTGTTCAACTAAAAGCATCGTGCTCGCATGTGCAATTTTGGCTAAGGCGTTAGCAACCTCAGTAACAAGCTTTGGAGCAAGGCCTTTTGTAGGCTCATCTATAAGTAAAATCTCGTTCTTGTTGAGCATGGCTCGAGCTATGGCAACCATTTGTTGTTGGCCTCCGGAGAGGGAGCCAGCTAATTGGGCGGCGCGTGAATCTAACTCAGGGAATAGTTCAAAGATAGTCTTCAAGGCGTCGTCATTATTTTTGGAGCGCGATGCTAAAGCCAAGTTTTCGCGCACGGAAAGCGTTGAGAAGATTTCGCGATCTTCAGGCACATAAGCCACGCCTGATTGAGCAATTTTATAAGTTGGCATTCCAATAATTTCTTTACCATTTAATTGCACTGAGCCAGTACCGGGATAAAGGCCTAAAATTCCCTTTAACGTAGTTGATTTACCAACACCATTTCGACCCAGTAACGCCGTCACTTTATGGGCAGGTACGTCGAAGGTGACACCGTGCAAGATATGAGACTCATTTATCTTTACGTGTAAATCCTTAACCGTCAAAGTGTTCATAGCGCCTCCCCAATATATGCAGATTGCACGATTGGATTGTTAATAACATTCGTCGGCGTATCTACCACAAGTAGCTCTCCATAATTTAGGACTGCAATTCGATCAGCCAAGCCTAAAATAACTTCCATATGGTGTTCAACAATGAGCACGGTTTTATTGTGGACTGTAGAAAGAGAGCGGATAATTTCAACAAGCTCTGGGACATTTTCAACGCTCATGCCGGCCATAGGTTCATCCAGCAAAACAATCTCGGATTTCGACGCTAACACAATGGCAATTTCTAATCGGCGCTTATCGCCGTGAGATAATGCACCTGCACGTTGCATGGCGTAGTTGCTCAAACCAACTTTTTCTAAACACTCTTTGGCATGGTTAACAACGTCAGGAAATTTATAAGCATTCTTAGTCAAATTCATTGATTTTCCATTGGCAGCTTGTGCCGCAATGCGTACGTTTTCAAGGCACGTTAAATTTACGAAGACACTGGAAGTCTGAAAAGTGCGGGCGATACCTGCTTGGGCTCGCTCATGTGGGGCTAGATCAGTGACATCTAGTTCGCCGATAAAAATCTGCCCACGTGATGGCTTGCGAATTCCACTGAGAAGATTAAAAAAAGATGTTTTTCCGGCTCCATTTGGGCCAATAATTCCTAAAGTTTCATTGCGAAAGACAGAGAGTGAAATACCGTCAAGAATCTTTGCTCCGCCGATATCTAGCGATAAATCGGTAACGCTCAAGGCGGAAATCAATGCAGGAACTCCTTAATTTAATGGGCTCAATATATAAAGAACCCCAGTGTATTTCTACACTGGGGTTCTATTACTTATATGTCGTGTATTACTTACCTACGCCAGAAATGGTCTTTTGCAGTACAGGGACATAACCTGTTGCAGTCTTAGTCAGACCAACAAGGAACATTGGCTGAATAAGTAGGTGGCTAGTGGCACTGACTGTCATCAAACCCTTAACTCCGACCCATGAGTAGCCCTCTAGGTTGCTAATCATTTTGTCAACGTTCTGGGATGTATTGCCTTTTAGTGCTTGGACAATCATCTTGGCAGCATCGGCACCTGTTGAGGTGAACAGATCCTGAGTCTTCTTGTTTGCTACAAACCATGCGGCCATATCAGAGGCTGCTTGTGACTTACCAGCACCTGCGAAGTAGCTATTAGTCATGATCGCGCCAGCACCTTCGAAAAGAGTTCCGTAGATGTTATATGTGGCAGCTCCAGCAAGACCTGTAATTGGCTTTGACTTAGCAAACACGCCTTGAACCTTAAGGGATGTAAGCATTGCGCCTGCTGTTAGAGCATTTGACCATGCGATGAAAATGTATGTTCCATTAGCATCGAATGCTTTCTTTGAAAATGGAGTGAAGTCAGATGTTGATGTTGGAACTTTGACTTCTTCAAAAATTGCGCCCTTTGGACCCATTAATGCGCGTGCTGCGGCAATGTTTCCAGCACCGAAAGCATTATCTTCAACGAAGAGAATAACTTTCTTGCCACTGATTGGCTTAACGCCAGCAAGTGGGGCTAAATCTTGAGTTGATGAGTTACCTGAGCGGAAAACATACTTGTTTGCAGCCGATGTAACTGCATCGTTCTTTGCTGGACCTGAGATGTAGAGAACTTTGTTCTGTGCAGCTAGAGGTCCAAGAGTTAGTGCAACTCCTGATGACGCGGTTCCGGCAATAATTTTAGTTCCATTACCGACCATGTCTTTAAATGATGCAGTGGCAGATGCAGGATCTGCGGCATCATCTTTAGTAGTTACAACAAGCTTTGCGCCGTTGATAGACATTTTTCCACCTGTGTAATAGTTCAGTCCCCATGCAAGGCCATCGTTGTATGCAAGGCCATACGATCCAAGAGGTCCAGATGTTGATGTGATTACACCAATTTTAATATCGCTTGCTGCTTGTGCTGGTGCCATGCTTGGCATGACAACTGCTAGGGAGAGTACTGCTACTCCCAAACGTGCTAGTGAGCGCTTGCTCATAGGGTTTTCTCCTCATTTATAGTCGAAGCCAAATCGAGGGATGGCTTTCTAATAGATAAATCTACCCTGAGGTGGATACCCAAACTGACCGCCTCGGCAACAGTTTCATAACATTATTTAGAAGAAATAAGGCAGAATTACGGCTATGTCACTTCCTACAAAACGCACTCTTGTACCGGTTTCAGGCGGCTCACTTGCAGTTTTCCAATATGGCGATGGCACCGGAGAGCCAACACTTTTAATTCACGGGGTTACCTCTTCCAACCGAGCATTTCAAGTTTTTGCCGATGCACTTATTGCTCGCGGCAAATCCCCATACGCAGTTGATCTACGCGGACGCGGTGATTCAAATAATCTGCCTGGCCCATTTGGAATGGCACAGCATGCCAAAGATATGGCAACTGTTATTGAGCACTTTGGCTGGGTAAAGCCAGATGTCATTGGGCATTCAATGGGCGGCTTTGTAGTGGCGGCATTAGTTGGTCTGTATCCAGATTTAGTTGGAAGGGTTGTATTTGCAGATGGCGGCGTTCCATTGCCACTGCCCCCTGGAATGACTGTGGAACAAGTAATGCCATTTATTCTCGGTCCAGCTCTTACACGTTTGGCGATGGTCTTTGAATCCAAAGAGGCCTATCGGGAGTATTGGAAACCTCAACCAGCTTTTGCTAAAGGTTGGTCGGAAGTAATGGATGAATATGTTGATTACGACTTGCGGGGCGATGCGCCGAATATGAAGGCATCGGCAAATCCAGCGGCCGTTGAGGCCGACTCCCGTGATCTATTTGGTGATGACTTAATCGTGCGCTCGCTTAAAGGTCTAACAAAGCAGTGCCTTTTTATCAAAGCCGAGCGAGGTTTGCAGAATGAAGAGAATGGCCTGTACCCAATGGCCGTTTTAGATGTAGTACTTCCGCAATACCCGATGTTGAAGTTAGAGTTTCTTGCAGATTGCAATCACTACGACATGTTTACGGAAGCAAGTGGAGCCGAAAAGGTTGCACAGATAATTTATGGAGATCGCATATGAGTCTAAAAGGTAAGCGGGCATTTATCACTGGTTCTTTTCAGGGCATTGGTCTTGGTATCGCTACCGCCCTTGCCCGCGAAGGCGCCGACATTATTTTGCATGGTTTAGCCGATGCCGAAACTATTAAAAAAGCCGAGGCCGCTGTTACTGCGGCAGGTGCGTCGAGCGTTGAATCGCATGTGAGCGATCTTCGCGATAGCGCTGCAACGGAGGCGCTGGTTGCTGCGATATTAGCTAAAGGCCCAGTAGACATATTGTGTAATAACGCAGGAATCCAGCACACTGCAACGATCGCAGATATGCCTCTAGAAAAATGGAATGACATCATTGCAATCAATCTCTCTTCATATTTCGACACCATGCGTTTATTGCTGCCGCAGATGCAAGCGCGCGGTTATGGTCGAGTTATCAATACAGCATCGGTTCATGGCTTAGTTG
>CAILBF010000047.1 GCA_903832395.1 uncultured Actinomycetes bacterium
GTGCTGCATAAGTACTCGAAGTTGGTCGGATCGGCATCAAAGGGCGCGGTCTGCGACTAGAACTGTTCAAATTGTGAGATGTGCATCTCACGTCTTGACTCAATGCTAAAGCTGTTGGAGAATAAGCCCATGTTTACAACCAAGTCGGTGGTGATTTAAAAGCGCGTGATCTAGCAATTCGATCGCGCGCTGCCCTCAGTTAATCTGAGGGTTTTTTCGTTTAATAGCCATTACTAGTACGGAAGGAGATGGAAATGAGTGCAATGAATGGAGCGAGTTCACTTGTCGCATCATTAGAGGCCGCTGGCGTCGATGTGATGTTTGGAATTCCAGGCGGTGCAGTTTTGCCGGTCTATGACCCACTCTTCTCTAGCTCAATTCGTCATATTCTCGTGCGTCACGAACAAGGCGCGGGTCACGCTGCAACTGGCTATGCCCAAGTAACCGGTCGTGTTGGTGTCTGCATTGCAACATCCGGACCAGGTGCGACAAATCTTGTAACACCACTTGCCGATGCTGCAATGGATTCAGTTCCAGTTGTTGCAATCACTGGTCAAGTTCCGTCCCTTGCAATTGGTACCGATGCTTTCCAAGAGGCCGACATTCGTGGCATCACAATGCCATTTGCTAAACATAGTTATTTGATTACGGATCCTGCCGATATTCCGCGTGCAGTTGCTGAGGCTTTTCATATCGCAAGCTCTGGACGGCCTGGACCAGTTCTCGTTGATATCTCCAAAGATGCACTGCAAAAGATGACTGAATTTAAATATCCAACATCGGTCTCACTTAAAGGCTATCAACCACAGACATCACCTGATGCACAGGCAATTCTCGATGCCGCAGATTTAATCGCGCAATCCAGTAAGCCCGTTTTCTATGTTGGAGGCGGAGTTATTAAGGCTAACGCCTCCCGTGAATTATTAGAGCTCGCACAACTACTTGGCGCTCCAGTAGTTACAACATTAATGGCACGCGGGTCTTTTCCAGATAGCCACCCATTACATCTTGGAATGCCAGGAATGCACGGAACGGTTGCTGCAGTTACTGCTTTGCAAAAAGCCGATCTGCTAATAACTCTCGGAGCACGTTTTGATGATCGCGTTACTGGAAAACTTTCAACTTTTGCCGTTAACGCTAAAGTAATTCACGCCGATGTTGATCCAGCTGAAATTGGAAAGAATCGTTTCGTCAATGTTGCCGTCCTTGGCGATTTAGCGCACACCATCGCAGCTTTGATTCCAGTGCTTAAGGTAGCCCTTGGTAAGAACCGCCCAGATTTAACGGCGTGGCTTCGCCAAATGAATTCACTCAAAGCGGCTTACCCATTGGGTTATGACGCACCTTCCGATGGATCCCTATCGCCACAATATGTAATTGAACGTTTAGGAAAAATCTCTGGTCCGCAGGCAATTTTCGCCTCGGGTGTTGGTCAGCATCAGATGTGGGCATCGCAGTTCATCTCTTATGAAAATCCACGCACGTGGTTGAACTCTGGAGGCCTTGGCACGATGGGTTATGCAGTTCCTGCAGCCATGGGTGCCAAAGTTGGTGCACCTGACACCACTGTCTGGGCAATCGACGGAGATGGTTGTTTCCAAATGACTAACCAAGAGTTAACAACGTGTGCACTTAACAACATTCCAATCAAGGTTGCGATTATTAATAATGAGTCACTTGGAATGGTGCGCCAGTGGCAGACACTGTTCTATGAAGGTCGATATTCAAATACGAGCCTTGAGTCAAAGCGCGTACCTAACTTTCCAATGTTGGCTGAAGCTATGGGCTGCGTAGGCCTAAGTTGCGAGCGACCTGAAGATGTCGATGCAACGATTGAAAAAGCAATGAGTATTAATGATCAACCCGTGGTAGTTGATTTCCGAGTACATCGCGATGCAATGGTGTGGCCGATGGTCGCTGCCGGAACATCCAATGATGACATTATGATCGCGCGAGAAACCGCGCCCGACTGGGATTCACAGGAGCTATAAAATGGCCCAACACACCCTCGAAGTAATCGTCGAAAACTCACCTGGCGTTTTGGCCCGCGTTGCCGGCCTATTTGCACGTCGCGCATACAACATTGAACGCCTATCTGTTGGTCCAACCAGTAACCCCGAGACCTCTAAAATGGACATAGTGGTTAACCTGGAAGGCCATGCTCTTGAGCAAGTAATTGCTCAGCTGGATAAGTTGATCAATGTAATTTCGATTAAAGAGATTTTGCCAAATGCACCACAGCCAGTTATTCATGACACTCAACCCGATTACCAGAACTAAGGAGAAATACCGTGGCAGCAACGATGTATCACGAAGAGGATGCCGATCTATCCATCATCCAGGGTCGCAAAGTCGCGATCATCGGTTACGGCTCACAGGGACATGCTCACGCACTTAGCTTGCGCGATAGCGGTGTCGATGTTCGCGTTGGTTTAAAAGATGGCTCACCATCAAAGGCAAAGGCCGAAGCTGAAGGTTTGCGCGTAGTCAGCGTTGCCGATGCAGTTAAAGAGGCAACGGTCATCATGATCTTGGCCCCGGACCACCTGCAGCGCCATATATATACCGAATCAATTCTTCCTAACTTAAAAGATGGCGATGCGCTGTTCTTTGGTCATGGCTTTAATATCCGTTTCGGTTACATCAAGCCAAGTGCAAACGTTGATGTCTGCATGGTTGCTCCAAAGGGCCCAGGACACTTAGTGCGCCGCGAATATTCGGCAGGCCGTGGAGTTCCAGTAATCGTTGCAGTTGAGCAGGATGCAACTGGAAATGCTTGGCCTTTGACACTTTCATACGCCAA
>CAILBF010000048.1 GCA_903832395.1 uncultured Actinomycetes bacterium
GGGTGGTTCAACACATGCCAACCAAGCAATTATTTTGGCTCTTGGAAAACCCGGAGATAAAGTTGCGCTCTCCCGCACTGCTCACCGCTCAGTTTTAAGCGCACTTGTATTGGCAGGCCTTGAGCCAATCTGGTTAGCGCCCGAAATCGATGCGGCTACTGGGGTTCCCATAGGTATTCCAGTGAGTGAATTTGAAAGAATCATTGATCAAAAGCCAATCGCTCTTTTATTAACTGAGCCAGGATATTTAGGAACGTTATCCGACCTACCCGCACTCATTAAAGCTTCACATGCACATGCGATTCCAGTAATAGTCGATGCGGCATGGGGCGGGCACTTTGGTTTCTCACCTTTGGTCCCGGCGCACTGTTTAGCGATGGGAGCTGATGCGCTCATAACAAGTATGCATAAGGCTTTACCTGGTTACAGTGCATCGGCGATTTTGATCGCACAAGGAAAGTATTTAAATTTAGATCGTATTGAACAGAGTTTTGAAACAACGCATACAACTTCACCAGCTGGTGCACCTTTGGCATCCATTGATGGTTGCCGTGCACTCTTAGAAACACGAGGCGACGAATTAATTTCAGAGCTCGTTGCCAATGTTGAGAGTTTTAAGAAAGATGTGCAGTCGCACTTTGAACTCCCAATTTTCTTAAGCCCAGCTGATTTTCCTTCAGGCCGATTTGATCCTACAAAAATAGTTTTACGCGCTAATCAATTAGGTGCCTCGGGTGTTGAGATTGAAAAAGCTCTACAGGCTTATTCAATTCGCGTTGAAATGGCTGATAGCGACACGGTTGTTTTCTTAGCGACGTTGGCCGATTCACAAGAGGATTTCAATCAATTAGCTAAGGCGCTAATCCCAATATTAAAAGAAGAACAAGGTGCTCCACGAAAAACTGCTACCTCTCTTAGCTGGTCAATTGTGCCAACAGTTGCAATCTCGATGCGTGAGGCCTACTTTGCGCAAACGGAGATAGTGCGCGTTGAAGATGCCGTTAGCCGTATCTCAGCCGACTTAATCGCGCCTTATCCTCCAGGTGTTGCAGTAGTTGCGCCGGGTGAATTATTAACTAAAGTTATAATTGAGGGTCTAGCGGCTACTAAGGCGGCAGGCGTACGTATTGCTTACGCAACCGACCCAACCCTTGCCTCTTACCGGGTAGTCAAAAGTTAACTTTTAGTTGGTCTCCTTGTCACCGTTGCACGTGGACTTACCCCTTCTCAAGGGTTAAGTTATGGGCACTACCCCTAACAGGGCCTAGGTAGTACCTTTTTATAACAGGAAAGAGCAGAAAAATTTTGGCTCCAGATGGGCCAAGGTAAGTACAAAATGCCGGATCTCTTGCAATCAACACGTGTATTGCAAGTGATGTGGATGTATGAGGAAAACACATACCACTTACAATAAAGGAGAACTGAGTGAAATTTTCAAAGATCACCAGTGGATCACTTGCAGCAGCCCTCGTTGTTGCATTAGCGATTCCTGTATTAAGCACGTCGTCAGCATCTGCTGCAACTAACTACGCCAAAATTACTTCTGCCTCACAAGGCGGCGGAATGGCTGGCTTA
>CAILBF010000049.1 GCA_903832395.1 uncultured Actinomycetes bacterium
AGTGATTAAATCCAACTTCATAAAGAGAGGCCGATGATGCATACGTTGAAATATGTCCGCCAACGCCAACTCCAGGTCGCTGAGCACGGTGCACCAACATCGCCGCATTCCATCGATTTATTGCGCGAATTCGCCTTTCGATATTTTCATCACCTGGGAAGGCAGGTTCATTTTCAGGTGAAATTGTGTTCATGTAATCGGTGGTGCGAAGACTTGAGACTCCAATATTTTTCTCATGCGCACGCTTGAGAAGACTGAGCATCAAATAGCGTGCACGAACGGGTCCAGCATGGGCGAGAGCGGCATCAAAAGACGCTTGCCATTCGGCCGTTTCCGCTGGGTCAGTATCGACCAGCTGATCGATGAATTGATCGGGCGCTTCGAAGGTTTCGCTCATGGGTCTATTCTTGCCTGAACTGGCCAGTAAGTCGAAATAGAAAATCAGAGCCCTCTACCCCTTGCATATCTCGTCGAGATTGTGTGGACTTAGCCCGTGCCAGCCAGAATGGGATTCAAGAAAGGTGACCTGATTCTAGAGGTCGGCCGTGGTGATGACTGTGATATCAAAGTACGAGATGAATTATCAGCAATAACTGGAACGGAATTCTTAGATCGAGATTCCCAAGAAGTTGTCGATGCCGTAATTATTTGGTGGCGCGATGGTGATGGTGACTTAGTCGATGAGTTAATGGATTCGCTCACATATTTATCTCAGAACGGTGCTATTTGGATACTGACTCCCAAGGTCAATCGTATGGGCCATGTTGAGCCCAGTGATATTCAAGATGCCGCACCCACTGCAGGCTTGAGCCAAACATCAACTATTTCAGTTGCTCCCGATTGGGCGGCAACGCGTCTAGTGGCACGCAAGACGGTCAAGCGATAGGTTTACCCGCATGTCACTAACTATCGGTCAAGCCGCCCCAGATTTTGAAGTAAATAATCAGAATGGTGAGAAAGTTTCACTATCATCTTTTAAAGGTGAGAAAAATGTTGTACTCCTTTTCTATCCATTCTCATTTACGGGGACATGTACTGGTGAACTCTGCGCAGTGCGTGATGACCTTTCGGCATTTCAAAACGAAAGCGTTCAAGTATTAGCGATTTCCTGTGATTCGATGTTTACACAGCGAATCTTTGCTGAAAAGGAGAGTTACACATTCCCAGTGCTTACTGATTTCTGGCCACACGGCGCAGTAGCTAAGGCATATGGAGTATTCGAGGAAACACGTGGATGCGCAGTTCGTGGCACTTTCATCATTGATAAGACCGGCATTGTGCGCTGGCAAGTCATCAATGGCATGGGCGATGCGCGAAATGTGGGCGATTACAAGGCGGCCATCGCAGCTTTATAAGCGGATTTACTGTTTCTTACTCACGTGAAGTAAGATTCCCCAGTGCTCGTTAAGAGTGCGCGGGTGCTTAGCTCAGTGGTAGAGCGTCTCGTTTACACCGAGAATGTCGGGGGTTCGAAACCCTCAGCGCCCACAAAAGGATGCGAAGGAGTTGATCATGAAGGCAAGTCCAAGTGATCAAGGGCAAGTTTTAGTTGTTGCCCGATTAGATCAAGCGACCACTGCCATCAACCACAAAGTGCAAACCCTTCCAGAGCACGCCCTGCTTGCAAGCGTTACGACAAAATCCCACAATGCTCGTGATCTTCGCATCGGCGCACAGACCGAACTTAGTGATGTTAAACGCGAACTTTTACGTGCTGAAGCCGATGTAGAGCAGATTGTTCTTCGTATTACACGCGATGAAGCCCGTCTCAATGGTGGCTCAGCATCTCCTAAAGAGCTAGAGCAACTGCAGCATGAAGTTGGAACGCTTGGCGTTCGCCGTAGTGAGCTTGAGGAGATTGAACTCGAAATAATGATGCGGGTAGATGAAATCAATGCGCGCATCGATGAACTAACCGCTCAAGAGACGGCTTATGCTGCAGAAATTGCCGACCTTGAGATTCGTAAAGAAAATGCGCTCGCAGCTTTTAATACCGAACTCGAATCGATCGCTAAAGAGCGCAGTGAATCTCTGGCCTCTGTCTCACCTGAATTTGTTGCTCTGTACGAGAAAATTCGCGCATCAAATAATGGCACTGGAGCTGCGGTGCTAAGCGCTGGAACATGTAATGGTTGCCATCTTTCAATTAATGCCGTCGAACTAAAACGTATTGCCGATTTAGCGCCAGATGAAGTTATTCGCTGCGAAGAGTGCCGTTGCATATTAGTGCGCGGGGTTTAAGTAGATGGCGCGTCATTTTTCACTAACTGCCGATGGCGGATCTCGCGGAAACCCTGGACCTGCTGGATATGGTTCGGTTATCACTGAAAATGGATCGATAATCGCCGAACTCTATGACTTTATTGGTATCGCAACTAATAACGTTGCCGAATACAGCGGACTCATCGCGGGCCTGACTGCAATTAATGCCATTGATCCTGATGCAACAATCGATGTAAAGATGGATAGCAAGTTAGTGGTTGAACAGATGTCAGGCCGCTGGCAGATTAAACATGCCGATATGCGTTCCCTTGCCCAAGATGCCAGAGCCGCACATACTCCTGCGCTCGTTACGTATACGTGGATTCCGCGCGATCAAAATTCACATGCCGATCGTTTAGCTAATAAGGCTTTAGATCAAGAGGCAGGCGGCGGAGAGATAATTTCAATCCGAAAAAACTACTTAACTGAGCGCCTGATGTCGCCAGAAATAGCTACAACAATATTTCTCATTCGCCACGGTGAGACCCCATTGACGCCTTTTAAGAAATTCTCAGGCTCTGGCCCACTTAATCCAGAGTTAACTGAGGTTGGTTTAGCCCAAGCCGAACTCGTTGCTAAAGCAGTGGCTGATTTGAATCCAGAGGTCATTATCGCCTCTCCTCAAAATCGCACTAAACAAACGGCCGAAGCGATTTCACGGGCAACGGGCTTGCCGATTAACTTTGATGAAGCATGGATTGAATGTTCATTTGGAATTTGGGATGGCATGTCCATCGAGGAAGTCAAAGCGAAGTATCCAGCTGATTACCAAGCCTTTGTGAGTTCAACGGGCTTTGCACCGCCACAAGGCGAGTCCTACGACGCCGTTGCAGTGCGCATCGATGAAGCTTTGGAGCAAATTGTTGCCATGTATCCCGGTCAGCGCGTGGCAGTAGTAAGTCACAATGGAACCGTTAAGACTGCGGCCAAGCTAGCAATCGGCGCACCTGCAGATTCAATTTTTCATATTGATATCTCACCGTGTTCAATTACAACGATATCAATTTGGCCAAGTGATGGCCTACGTGCACTTCGAACCCTTAACGAGCAGTCACACCTACGCTAAAGTTACGGTGGCTAGCCACAAACGGGCCAACTCTTGATGACCAAAAACGCTCGGATGAATTCCATCGTCAGCTAAATCAACCATCGGCATAGTTTTTGCAAGAGTGTTGAAGTGGGCATCAAAGGGAACAAGGATTGCATCAAAGAGAGCTGCCATCTCGTGAACAACGGCGATTTTCGGATCTAAATCTTCACGCCACGTATTCATCTCGTCAGTGACGGCAAGCATAAAAGGTTCGCAGAGAACAAATTGTGGATCGCACAGAGATCTTGTTTTAGTTAAAAGGCGCTCGTACCGGCTACGAAAATCTTCGATTGTGGTGATGTCATTGTCATCGTAACGGCGCCAGGTATCGTTGATGCCAATTGCGATAGAAACTAGCGTTGGTTTATGGTCAAGAACATCGGCCTGCCAACGATTCTCTAAGTCGATTAAACGGTGGCCACTAGTGCCGACATTGATAATCTCA
>CAILBF010000050.1 GCA_903832395.1 uncultured Actinomycetes bacterium
AATGGCCGCCCAACAGTCATCTTGGCTAAGACCATCAAGGGTTGGACTTTAGGCTCAACTTTCGAGGGCCGTAACTCAACGCACCAAATGAAGAAGATGAGCCTTGAAGATATTATGCAATTCCGCGATACATTGCATTTAGATATTCCAGATGAGAAGTTAGATAAATATCTTCCTCCTTATTACAAACCTGCCGAAGACTCCGAGGAAGCAAAGTACATCGCTGAACGTCGTGCAGCTCTAGGTGGCTCAATTCCACGCAGACGTTCGATTTCGCGCCCACTGCCACAACCAGACGATTCAGTCTATGAATCGGTTAAACGCGGTTCCGGCCATCAAGAGATTGCAACGACTATGGCATTTGTTCGAATGCTAAAAGATCTCATTAAAGATCCAGGTCTTGGTTCGCGAATTGTGCCAATTATTCCAGATGAGGCACGTACTTTTGGAATGGATTCACTCTTTCCAACGTTGAAGATCTACTCGCCAAATGGCCAGCAATACAAGGCCGTTGACCGTGAACTTATGTTGTCGTACAAAGAGTCAACATCTGGTGTGATCCTCCACGAAGGTATTAATGAGGCGGGTTCAGTTGCATCCTTTACTGCAGTTGGATCTTCATACTCAACCCATGACGAACCAATGATTCCGATGTACATCTTCTATTCAATGTTTGGCTTCCAGCGCACCGGAGATGGTTTCTGGGCGGCGGCAGATCAACTAGTACGCGGCTTTGTTATCGGTGCAACTGCAGGTCGTACCACTCTCAATGGCGAAGGTCTCCAGCATGAAGATGGACACTCCCATCTTTTGGCATCAACTAACCCGGCCGTGGTTGCATACGATCCAGCTTTCGCTTTCGAGCTCGGGCATATCGTCAAAGATGGACTTCGTCGTATGTATGGTGAAAATAGTGAGAACATCTATTTCTACATCACCGTATATAACGAACCATACGTACATCCAGCCGAGCCTGAGAATCTAGATGTTGATGGATTGCTCAAGGGAATATATTTGTATTCACCTGCGGCCAATTCGCGCAAAAAGAGTGCGCAGATTTTGGCCTCTGGCGTTGGCGTTAACTGGGCCCTCAAAGCCCAAGAGCTCTTACGTCAAGATTGGGGCGTTGAAGCCTCAGTCTGGTCGGTCACGTCGTGGAATGAACTTCGACGTGATGGTTTGAAGACGGATCGTCATAATCTGCTCAACCCAACTGATACTCGCCGTGCTTACGTTTCAACAAAACTCGATGGTCGCAATGGTCCAGTGATCGCTGTCAGTGATTACATGCGCGCAGTGCAAGATCAGATTGCGCCGTGGATCCAAGCCCCATTTATGTCACTCGGAACCGATGGTTTTGGGCTCTCCGATACTCGAGGCGCTCTGCGTCGACACTTCAAAGTCGATGCGCAATCTATTGCTGTTGCTACGCTGCAAGAGCTCGCAAAACTAGGCCAAGTCAAGCAAAGCGTTGTAAAGGCTGCGATGGATAAATATCGTATTCACGATATATCGGCCGCCGATGCTGGAAATACCGAAGGTTCCGGTTGATCTCTAGAATTGCAATTAGCGACATCTCCCCCGCGATCTACTTCGGGGGAGAGTTTCTTCCCGTTAAAGCAGTTCCGAATGAGGTAATTACTGTTAGTGCTACAGCCGTCATTGAGGGCCACGAGAAATTAACTGCCGAAGTTGTTGTGCATAAAATGGATGGCAAGGTTCTCTCTCGCACACAAATGACCGAGAATTGGCCGGGCTCAAACCGATATGAAGCATCAATCACCGTTCCTAGCGAAGGTGATTTTTTCTTTATAGTTGAAGCCGATTCAACATCACAATATCGCACAGTCTTAGGTTCAAGTGAGAAATATCCGATACGTGCAGATCGCGAACGCGCACTGGTGGGCTCTTGGTATGAGTTCTTTCCACGAAGTGAAGGCGCAGTTAAAGCCGCCGATGGAACAATTACGAGTGGAACATTTAAAAGTGCGAGCAAGCGAATTCCAGCAGTTGCTGCAATGGGCTTTAATGTTTTGTATCTACCTCCTATTCATCCGATTGGTTTCTCCTTTCGTAAAGGTGCCAATAACTCATTAACACCAACTGAGGGTGAACCTGGAGTCCCGTGGGCAATCGGTAGCGCACAAGGTGGGCACGATGCAATACACCCAGATTTAGGAACAATGGCCGATTTTGAAAACTTTGTTGCAGTCGCCACAAAGAACGGTATTGAAATCGCTTTGGATTTAGCGCTGCAAACCTCTCCCGATCATCCATGGGTTACATCAAATCCTGAGTGGTTTAACAAGCGCGCCGATGGAACCATTGCTTACGCTGAAAATCCGCCTAAGAAATATCAAGACATCTATCCGTTAAATTTTGATGATGACTACGAGGGTTTGAGAGATGAAGTTCTGCGCATTATCCGTCTATGGGTTTCAAAAGGTGTAAAGATTTTTCGTGTAGACAATCCACACACTAAGCCCGTGCATTTTTGGCAAGACTTAATTGAAATCATCTACAGCGAGGCCCCAGATGTAATCTTCTTAGCCGAGGCATTTACTGCACCGGCCATGATGCATACGCTTGGAAAAGCCGGTTTTCACCAGTCTTATACGTACTTTACGTGGCGAACTAGCAAGAGCGAGTTAACTGATTATGGCCGTGAAGTCTCAAATCAAACGAGTGCATTCTTCCGTCCCAATTTCTGGGTTAATACCCCCGATATCAATCCTTTTCATTTACATAGCGGCAATCCGGCAGTCTTTGCCCAGCGCGCAGTGCTGGCATCCACACTTACACCCTCATGGGGAATGTATGCAGGCTACGAACTCTATGAACATCTCCCAGTAAAACCCGATGGTGAAGAATATATTCATTCGGAGAAGTATGAGATTAAGATCCGCGACTGGGATGGTGCAGCTAAGAAGGGCTTAACTCTTGCTCCGTTTATCACTCAATTGAATGCCATTCGTGCTGCCAACCCAGCGTTACAACGCCTTCGGAACTTAGTTTTCCATACAACCGACTCTGAAGCGATTATTGCTTACTCAAAGCGCGAAGGTAAAAACCTGATTTTGATTGTTGTGAATCTAGATCCGAACTATGCTCAAGGAACAATTGTTCATTGGAATATGAAGGCACTAGGCCTGGATGGAACTAACTTCGAGGTCAAAGATTTACTTGATGGCTCAAATTTTAATTGGTCTCCGGACACTTACGTTTCATTAGATCCAACCCGCCCAATTGGCAAAGTTGCCCATATTTGCAAAGTTAAGATTTGACCATGGCAGGTCTCTCAAAGTTTTTTAAGAAAAAGACGATTCAAGAAGTCAGTGCGGTTAGTTTCCTCAATCCGAATTCGACTTTGGGGGAGCTTGACCTTCACTTAATTTCCGAGGGTCGACATGAACAGTTATGGAAAGCACTTGGTGCCCATGTTCGACGCGACAGCGATGGCGTATTGTTGGGCACCGCATTTTCTGTCTGGGCACCTAACGCTCGCGCAGTTTCCTTAATCGGAGATCACAACTTTTGGGATAGAAATACTCACCAAATGATAAGAATTGCCGCAACTGGTATCTGGGAGATCTTTATCGCCGATATCGGACAAGGGATGAAATATAAATTTGCCGTTTGTGGCATAGATGGACATTGGGTTGATCACGCCGATCCTTTAGCCCGAGCGACCCAGATTCCGCCATTAACCGCCTCAATTATTGAGGAATCTGCCTATCTCTGGCAGGACGAGAACTGGATTACGGCGCGGAGAGAATTTATGCCCTGGCGAGCACCGGTGAGTGTTTATGAAGTTCATTTAGGTTCGTGGAAATTGGGTCTTACCTACTTAGAGTTGGCAACTGAGCTTGTAAATTACGTTAAGTCCCAAGGTTTCACGCATGTTGAATTTATGCCAGTGACGGAGCATCCATACGGTCCATCATGGGGATATCAAGTCACATCTTTCTTTGCGCCAACATCACGTTTTGGATCTCCCGATGAATTTAAGTTTCTAGTTGATGCCCTGCATGCCGCGGATATCGGAGTAATTCTCGATTGGGTTCCTGCTCACTTTCCTAAAGATGAATGGGCCTTAGCTAACTTTGATGGAACTGCGCTTTACGAGCATTCCGACCCGCGCCTAGGTGAGCATCCAGACTGGGGAACGTTGATCTTTAATTTTGGAAGAAATGAAGTTCGAAATTTCTTAGTTGCAAGTGCTTTGTACTGGCTTACTGAGTTCCATATCGATGGTCTACGTGTCGATGCCGTTGCCTCCATGTTGTATCTAGATTATTCGCGCGAAGAAGGTCAGTGGCTTCCCAATAAAAACGGTGGCCGCGAAAACTTGGAGGCCGTTCAACTACTTCAAGAGGCGACATCGACGGCTTATAAAACCCACCCCGGCATCATGATGATTGCCGAGGAATCTACGGCCTGGTCGGGAGTAACTCGACAGACATCATCGGGTGGACTTGGCTTTGGGTTTAAGTGGAACATGGGCTGGATGCACGACACTCTCCAGTATTTACAGCATGATCCAATTCACCGTATTTATCACCATAACGAATTTACCTTCTCAATTCTCTATGCATGGAGTGAAAACTTTATGTTGCCGCTCTCTCATGATGAAGTGGTTCACGGTAAGGGCCAGTTAGTAAATAAATTCCCTGGCGATCGCTGGCAAAAATTAGCGACTTTACGTGCGCTTTATGGATATATGTGGGCTCACCCAGGCAAGAAACTTATTTTTATGGGAAGTGAGTTCGCTCAAAATGACGAGTGGAGTGAAAGCGCTGGCTTGCAGTGGTATTTAACCGAGTTCGAGGAACATATAGGTGTCCAAAAAACAGTTGCCGCACTTAACGCGCAGTATGTAGCCATCCCCGCACTGTGGCAGAAGGACACGTCCCCAGAGGGCTTTACATGGCTAGTAGGTAACGACGGTGCGGCAAATGTTTTAGCTTTTGCGCGCTGGGATGATGCAGGTTCACCTCTTGTTTGCGTTACTAATTTTTCTCCCATGCCACATGAGCGTTATCTACTCCCCTTTCCTACTACTGGTACGTGGCGCGAAGTTTTAAATACCGACGATCTAGCTTTTGGTGGAAGTGGCGTAACAAATTCTGAAATAACTTTAAATGATGGAGCTCATCTCATAGCTTCAATTTCAATCCCACCGTTAGCTACGGTCTGGTTTAAACGTTTTTAAATGCTTTGGCAAAAAATGGAACCGATAGAACGAAAAATACAGGAATAAGCAAGGCAATTGAAAGTGAAAATGCTTGCGCTGTCCAAGCAATTACTAAGCGCATAAGAAATACAGTCAAGTTATTGATTAAGGCCAACTGAGCGACGACAAAACTGGAAGGCGAGTCAGATCGAGAATTCGCTGCGTTCATAACACTCGGTGCTAGAAATGATGATCCAAGTCGAGCCATTAGAAAACAAACGCTCAAGATCACCAAGGCTAGAGGCTTATTTCCTACTCCAATAATTCTAATAATAATAAGTCCGGACAAGAAAGATACTCCAGAAAATATCGATCCAACTTTTACTAAAAACCGAATCTGATATTTACCAAATAAGCGATGCACTGATAGTCGCCCAATAATCATTGCAAAAGTAAAGAGAATATACGGAAGTGCGTTAAACCCGCCCTTTATGCCAATATCCTCTTTAAGGTAAATAGCTGACCAATCCCCCACGCTGAACTCTAAGAGTCCAGCACAAAATAATGCTCCGGAAATAACTCCATCGATTTTAAGTCCCTTGAACAAATCAGAAGTTCGATATTCCGTCTCAACATTCTTATTGGGCTTCAATAAGTTTTCACCAATAGCAGTAACCATGAAAAGCATCAGAGTCAATACAACAAGGGCAAGTGAACAAACATGCCAACTTAGAGAGATGCGATCAACAAAAAGTCCGGAAATAATAGCTGTGATAAGCGCTCCGCTACTCCAGAATCCACTCAACAGAGTTACTACGTGCCGTTTAGTCCGATCCTGAAAATTAAATCCTTGAGCATTAATTGAGACATGGAAAGCTGAAATTGCTGCGCCCTGGGCAAGATTGCATATCAAGAACACCAGTGGTGAATGCGTATTAGTTAGGAGAATGAGACTGCCAGTCATAAAAACGGCTGCAACTCGTAGAATTAACTTTGTTCCAAAAATGTGAACGAGCTGCCCAACAGTAAATAGCGATATAACTGCACCAATTGCCGAAACACTCATGAGGGAACCAAAAGCTCCATTTGAAAGACCTAGGTTAGCTTTGACCTCAGGAAATCGAGGAAGCCAAGACATTACCAAGAAGCCAAATAAGAAAAATAGCGCCTTTAAATAATTGAGTTCTTTATTAGCAACTGTGGTCTCCATCAAAAAAGTGCATTCGCAAGCGCGCTGCGTGCCGATATTAACCTTGGATCTGTTGGATCTATTAAAGTAAATAACGTGAGCAAGTGTTCTCGTACTTTCGTGCGTTCATCCCCAGAGGTTTCTTTCACCAAGTGCAATAAGCGGTTAAAGGCTTCCTCTACCCCACCATTTACTATCTCCATGTCAGCCGCTTGCAACTGTGCCTTGATGTCTTTAGGGCTTTTGGCAGCTGCTTCTATGATGGTTTGCAATTCCATTCCATCAGTTCGAATCAATAACTGTGTTTGTGCCAGCCCTAACTTTGCAAAATTATCGGCTGGTTTGCGAGCGAGAAGTTTTTTGTATGCGGCCTCGGCAGTTTTAAAATCACCGGCTTCGAGTGCAATCATGGCTTCGTCTTCTTCAGGCTCGCTGATTTCAACTGGTGGAGCACCAATGCCTTGCTCTGAAGCCAGAGTTAAAACCTTTTCTATGACTAAGCGAATTTGGGCCTCAGGATAACTTTGCTCAAAGAGTGGAACCATCTGTTCGCCGATAAGTGCTACGGCGTAAGGAACATTTTTCGTTTGAAGGGCTTGTGCCACTTGAGGTTCGGCATCGACATCTAAACGAGCCAGCGCCCAACTTCCTTGGTAGCTCTTTTCTAATCCGCCGAGAACATTGACCATCTCCATTGATTCAGGTGATCTCACCGACCATGCAATAACAATGACGGGCTTCGCACTAGATAGCGGCAGAAAATCGGCGGTTAAATTTGCGGCCGTTACTTCTAAACCTGGCATTGGCCCAGCTGGTGCCGCTTTTGGTTTGCCGAGCGAGCTCAAATCTACGGCTTGTGCAAAATTAGGAGGGTTGCTCACACCCAAATCTTACTGGGTAATGAGATCAACACCTGAATCCCGCCTGTACGGGAGTATTTCATTGATGTAATTGTCTGCAGCAAACTCAAGACCTACATCTGAGCCTTTTTGTTCACTTAGATACCAACGGTTCTCAAGGATCTCATGGAACATCTGAGCATGTTCAACACGACCACGCATCTCTTCAGGAACTCGGTTGATGATTGGTTCAAATACTTCTAAGAACCATTTCTTAGCCATCTCGGTGACAGAGGCACCGCTGCGATCTTCACGTGCTCTATAGCGATCAAATGATGCTAGCAAACGCTTTGCTTGCAGCTCTTCCGTCTCCAACCCCATTAATTCGCGCAAACGTGCTTTGTGGTACCCGGCTGCAACTAGTTTGGGTTGGAAAGAGAGCATTTGAGTATCGCCATCTATTGTGATTGATACCTCCTCAACCGCAAAACCTAAATCGTGAAGTGCGCGCATTGCGCGTTCAACTGCGTGACGATCTTTCGGATCCAACAATTGACGATCTTTCAGCGCTGTCCAAATTCGACGATAGCGACGTATTACGGCTTCAGCCGCGCGCACTGGATCCATACCGGGATACAGAACACCTGAGAGCGACAAATCCTCAAGTTCGGCGGCAACATTAAACATTGCAATATCTAAATCATGTTCGCGTTGACCATCACTTAAACTCTTTTGAAACTCACCCGTTTCGGCATCGACGAGATAGGCGGCAAAACCTTCGGCATCGCGTCTAAATAGAGTATTTGATAAAGAGCAATCGCCCCACCAAAAACCGAGCAAATGCATCCGTACTAGCAGTAGTGCGAGGGCACTTGCCATCGTCGTAACATCATGGGCTGTAACGGAGCCAGATAAGAGAACTCGATACGGTAATGAGTAGGGTAAAAATCTTGTGACAATTGCGCAAGGCAATTCTTCGCCCGCACCATCGGTACGACCTTCAACAACTGCAATTGGTTCGACGCAGGGGGCACCTAAGTGGTTAAGTTCGCGAAGAATTTTGTACTCGCGATTGGCAAACTCTTGCACCGTCTCTTTCACGGCATACACTTGAGATTCCGGATCATCAGTAGCCCGCACTAAGCGCACGACATGGCGCGAAATACCGCGTTTTTCAGCCAAGACTGGATCTTCAGGCCATTGCTCAAGGTTTAGGTGCCATGGCAGGCCAGTAACGGCAGCGATCTCATCGCCTAAACCAGTTATTTTCAGTGCCATGGTTCCTATTCTGGCCTATCTATGTGTCGATTATGTGAACTGCGTGATACCGCTTCATGTGATGTGCACTTTACAATAGACGTATGGCTATCTCAGCGCGAATAAAGAAGGCCTCTCAGCGAGCAGTTAAACCGGCAACCCTTCCTCCAGACTTTGGTGCACTTGGAGAACCTATCAATAGAGCACATCCATTCTATTTTGGCTTCATAGCTACCCTCGGCGTGCTGAGCGCAATTGTTTTGATGCGCGCGTTGGCAAGTGTTAGTCAGATATTTGTACTGATTCTAATTGCGCTATTCCTTGCAACTGGGTTAAACCCAGCAGTTGAAGCTCTACGCCGAAGAAACTTATCTCGCGCATCGGCTGTAGCAATTATCTTTGCATCAGTCATCATATTTGTTATCTTCTTTGCTTTAGTTGTGGCACCCCCCGTTGTTAGTCAAGGTACTCAGCTCATTAATAAAGCGCCAGCATTATTGAATGATTTAACTAAAAATGCGGCAATCCATAAGCTGGATGTGCAATATGGAATTATTTCCACCTTGCAAGAGAAATTGAAGTCAGTAACATCAAATGGAACGCTACTTTTTTCAACTTTTGGTGGCGTCCTTGGCGTTGGAAAATCTATTCTTTCAGGCTTTTTCTCTGTCCTAACGGTTTTGATTTTGACGCTCTACTTCATTACCTCTCTCCCTCAGGCTATAAAACTTGGACTCTCACTTGTGCCTGCAAGTCGGCGTGATCGCGTTGGTCGATTAACTGATGCAATTATCGGACGTGTCGGCTCCTTTGTGGGAAGTCAAATAATTATCTCAATTCTGGGAAGCATTTTTATTCTCGTTCTCTCATTAGCTTTAGGTTTACCATCACCTTTTGCAATTGCCATGATTATTTTGGTCTGTGGTCTTATCCCTTTAGTTGGTCACATGATTGGCTGTGCAATTGTGACCGTTATCGCGCTCACTCAGTCGGTATTGATTGGCGTGGCGGCATTTGTAGGTTATGTTATTTATATTCAAGTTGAAAACTATATTGTTACACCGCGCATTATGAAGAAAACAATGTCAATACCAGGTGCGGTAACTATTATCGCCGCCCTCATTGGCTCATCTTTACTTGGCCTTATTGGTGGATTACTAGCCGTACCTGTTGCTGCATCCATTATCTTAATTATGGATGAGGTCATTATTCCACGTGCGGATGCGTCCTAGAACTCCACCGGTAACGGTTCTGGTCTGTCCGTAACAATTGAATTTATTTCAGTGAGCACTCGATGGACAAATGGTTCTCCCAGCCATAAATGCTTAGCTCCTTCAACTGCAATAATTTTTAATTTGGGAACACAGGCAAAGCGCAATCGCGCTTGATCGGGTTTTAAGTAGTCATCAAACTCAGGAACGAGCGCAATTATTGGACGCGGATCACTATTCCAATACAGTAAATCCTTATCGCTAGTTGTGCGAAGTGGTGGACTCAATAAAATTAGACCTTTGTGCCGCGGATCTTTCGCATGGCGCAACGCTAAATCAGTTCCAAATGACCAACCAAGGACCCATACATTTTCAAGTTTTAAGGTATCGAAGCAGTATTCAAGCATTGCTTGAACATCCAGAGCTTCTGCATCTCCATTATTAAATTCTCCGGTGCTACTACCAGCCTCACTAGTCGTTCCGCGTGAGTTAAAGCGAACTACCGTAATGTCGGCCAGCGCCGGCAATCTGTTAGCCGCTTTCTTAAATACATGGCTATCCATCATTCCCCCTGCCGTCGGCAGAGGATGCAAACAGAGAATTGCTCCACGGCTAGAAGCAAGCGGG
>CAILBF010000051.1 GCA_903832395.1 uncultured Actinomycetes bacterium
ACGATTGCGTGCTTCCCACAGAAATCCAACATCTCTTGAATCTCCGGAATGCCACCAATCATCGATCCGGCAATACGTCGGCGCCCATCTAGAAATGAACCCGCGTTTACGGCATATGGGTTACTTGGTAAACCAATCACAACTAAAGTTCCATCGAGTTTGAGAAGTTTCAGGTAGTCATTTATGTCCAAGTCCGCACTTACTGTATTTAGTATGAGGTCGAAACTCTTATGTAAAGGCTTAAGTGCGGCAAGATCTTTAGTAACGACAAAGTGATCTGCACCCATCGCACGTGCATCGCTCTCTTTCGCAGGAGAGTGTGAAAAAACAGTAACATCGGCGCCCATGGCATGAGCGAACTTAACTCCCATGTGTCCAAGACCGCCAAGGCCCATGATGCCAACTTTCATGCCGGCTTTTGCGCCCCAAGTTTTCAAGGGGGAGTACAAAGTAATTCCTGCACACAACAATGGTGCGACACCAGATAAAGGTAAGTTAGCCGGAATGTGAACTGCGTAGTCTTGATCGATAACAAAGTTATTTGAATAGCCACCGTAAGCAACGGTCTTCCCGTCGCGTTCAAGGGTGTTGTAAGTACCCGTCATTCCATTTTCACAGTATTGCTGCAGGCCATCTTTGAAATTTTTGCATGTTCGGCATGAATCGATAAATACACCCACGCCAATTGCATCGCCTATAACAAATTTCGTAACGGAACTTCCAACCGCTGTTACGACTCCAGCAATTTCATGGCCGGGAACCATTGGGAAAAGGGATGGTCCCCACTCTTCGCGCACTTGGTGGATATCTGAATGGCAAATACCGGCAAAAGCAATATCTAAAGCAACGTCATTGCTTCCAAGGGCTCTGCGTTCGAATTCGAACGGTACGAGTGGAGCTTTTGCAGACAGTGCCGCCAAACTACGTGATTTCAAGTGCTACTCCTTAAATGGAAGAGGTTGCGATGATATGTGACCGGCGCGAGATGCGCGCGCTGTAACTTGACGCATATGGTGACGACGACATAAAACTTCATATGCAATCTCAGCGCCAGGTGTGACATCTCCGACTACAACCTGTTCACCCTCAACAACCATCACGCCACCTTGAGTTCTAGCGTTGTGAGTTGCACGAGAACCACACCAGCACAGCGCCTCAACTTGAAGTGCGTGAACACGATCGGCAAGTTCAATTAACCGCGCAGATCCTGGGAAGAGGAGAGTTTGAAAGTCGGTAAGAATTCCAAAAGCAAAAACATCTATTCCTAAACCGTCAACGATCTTGGCTAACTGTTCAATTTGAACACGTTCGTAAAATTGGGCCTCGTCACAGATGATGTAATCGATGCGATCACCAGCCGAAAGATGATCGACAACGTGTTTATGCAGGTCCATTCCTGGGCTAACTTCAATTGCGGGGGAGGAAAGACCTAAGCGGGACGAGATGACTCCAGTTCCTGCACGGTCCTTATTAGTGAAGATGACGCCACTTCGACCACGACTGTGATGATTATGCGCAGTCTGTAACGCAAGGGTTGATTTACCACTATCCATAGTTCCGCAGTAATAAATTAACTCAGCCATGAAAACTATCTTGCCACATCATTAGGCAAAGAGCCCCTTCGCCTTAAGCGCAGCCTCTAGCTGGGGTGCTACGTGCAATGCCATAGCCACTGAGATGTGTGAGGCATCACGATAGGCAACAATCGAATCAACAATGGCTGGACAAATCGTTGAACAGAGCCACGGGGTCGGATTAATAATTTGGAAACCGCTCTGGGGCGTTAGCATCGATTTCGCTGTCGTATCGCATGCACTAGCAATCCCTGCCGCCAAACATGATGGAATATCGCGCAATGGCTTGGGTGTGTCACTAATGTAAATTAAGTGTTGGGTGAATTGTCCGAGGGAATTAATTAGGCTCTGTTCGCCCTCACGCCACCAAGTGGCTTGGTTAATCGAACTATCTCGCGGCGTGTAATAGGCATAGCTACTCATGACTACAGCCAGCGGATGAATTGTCTTGATTCGCGCAATCGAATTTTGACGCCATTTCTTGCACTCTAAGTTATTGAAGCCACCTCGATCCGGCTGGGCGATGTCTATGGCTGGGCAGGAAGATTTTGTCAGTGAGATCAATCTAATGTGATTCGCAATAGCGATTTTCTCCATAACTGGAAACCATTGCGCCGCATGTGAGTCTCCAAAGAGCACGATGGTTGTCGTAGAAGTTGTGTCGGCATAAGTGCATGTGCCCGATTTATCTCTTCCGTAATTTACGTGGCAACCATCGGAGTAAATTAATGGCTTGGCTAACACTTGAGTTAAATCGAATTTCATCGGCGATGCGCCTTTGATTTGAATTGAAGTTGATGCTGAATTCGAGATTATGATAGCCAAAACGAGCGATATCGCCGTTGTGCTCAGGGCGCTGGCATAGATCTTTTTTGGAGCTACTTTTGTGCGACGAAGGGGGTCCTCAAGAAATCTATTCGTCAAGTCGGCTAACAGAACGGTTAATGCGATACACGCAATCCGTTCGTTAACCGTAAGTGG
>CAILBF010000052.1 GCA_903832395.1 uncultured Actinomycetes bacterium
CGGCAATAACATTCTCATGCACACCAACTGTGCTCCATTCGCCCTTGCCATCACTTGTTTCAACTAGTACTCGAGTGATTGCGCCAGTGCCTAGGCGGCCCTCAAGAATGCGCACTTTGTAATCCGTAAGTTCGAGGACGTCTAACTCAGGATACAACTGCGCAAGTCCAGTACGAAGTGCGTTATCGAATGCGTTAACGGGGCCATTACCAGTTCCACTGCAGATAATCTTTTCACCCTTTGCGGTCACTGTCACTTCGGCCTTAGTTAAAATACTTTGGTCTTCGGCCCGCTCAACAGTTGTTAACCAGTGTTCGATGGTGAAGAAAGATGGACGCTTGCCATTCATCTCTTCATGGACAAGAAGTTCAAATGAGGCATCTGCGGCCTCGAAAGTGAAGCCGCGAGACTCCATATCTTTTACGCGAGCGACAATGCGACCGATAAGTTCTTTATCTCCGCCAAGGTCAACACCGAGCTCTTGTGACTTTAATTCAATCGACGCGCGACCTGCCATATCGGAGACCAACATACGCATGTCATTTCCAACCGATGCTGGATCTTCATGTTGATAGAGCGAGGGATCCACTTTGATTGCACTGGCGTGCAGACCTGCTTTGTGAGCAAAGGCAGATACGCCAACATAAGGTTGGCGCGCACTAGATGAAACATTTGTAACTTCAGCGATTGCATGCGAGATACGAAAAGCCTCTTGTAGCGAGTTCTTTGGTAGGACAAGTTGCTTCTTCTTTAACTCTAAGTTGGCGATAATCGTGACTAGATCGGCATTACCTGTGCGCTCACCATAGCCATTGAGGGTTCCTTGAACATGAGTAGCTCCGGCAGCAACGGCGGCCATTGAGTTAGCAACGGCGCACCCTGTGTCGTTGTGACAGTGAATGCCTAAACGAGCCGAGCTTGCACTTAGTACGTCATGAACAATCTGTGATAATTCATCGGGCAACATTCCCCCATTTGTATCGCATAGAGCAATTACATCGGCGCCGGCTTCGGCGGCGACCCGTACAACTTCGAGCGCGTAGGCACGATTACTGCGGTAGCCATCAAAGAAGTGCTCTGCATCTAAAAATACGCGCTGGCCTTCGGCAATTAAATGTGTGACTGAGTCACGGATCATTTCTAAGTTCTCATCCAACGTAGTTTTTAACGCTAAATCAACGTGGCGATCAAAGGCTTTGGCAACCAATGTGACTGCTGGGGCACCTGAATCGCGGAGTGCGCCAAGGAGAACGTCATCGGCGGCTTTAACATTGGGGCGACGCGTTGCACCGAATGCGACAAAGGTTGCATTCTTTAAAACGAGTTCTTTTTTCGCACGAGCAAAAAACTCAGTGTCTTTAGGATTTGCTCCGGGCCAACCACCTTCAATAAAACCAACACCTAATTCATCTAAGTGGCGAGCAATAGCCAACTTGTCGTGAACAGAGAGATTAAGCCCCTCTTGCTGCGCGCCATCGCGCAACGTCGTGTCATAGATATGAAAGGCGTCAGAGACTGGCATTAGCAGACCTTTTGAACCCAGCTATGCGTATCGGCGATCGTGCCATGTTGAATTCCAAGTAAGTGATTGCGAATCTGCATTGTGATGGCTCCTGGTTGGCCATCACCTGTTACCCATGTGCCCATAGCGCTCTTGGCTTGGCCAACGGGTGAGACAACTGCCGCAGTTCCGCAGGCAAAAATCTCGCTGATTTCGCCACTTTGAACGCCTTCGCGCCAGTCATCGATACTGAGCATTACCTCTTCAGTCTTATAACCTAAATCTCTAGCAACACTTAAAATTGAATCGCGCGTGATTCCTGGAAGTAAAGTTCCAGTGAGTTTTGGCGTAATTACTGTTGCATCTGCGCCTTTGCCCTTAACAAAGTAAAGGTTCATGCCGCCCATTTCCTCAACCCACTTGCGCTCTACGGCATCAATCCACACAACTTGATCGCAACCCTCTTTGAAGGCGGCTTTTTGTGCAACTAATGAAGCGGCATAGTTTCCGCCGCATTTTGCTTCGCCTGTACCGCCGAGTGCTGCACGTACATACTCAGTTGAAATCCAGACTGATACGGCTTTAGATGGATCAAAGTAAGCACCTGCTGGTGTTGCAATCAACATGTACGTTGCTTTATTAGATGGTCGAACACCTAAACCAACTTCAGTTGCAAACATAAATGGGCGAAGATACAAGGATTCACCAACTTTATTTGGTACCCAACCAGCATCTTGCTTGACTAAAGTTTCAATACTTTCAATAAACATCGCTTCCGACATCTCTGGAAGCGCTAAACGAGCTGCGGATTTAGCAAAACGCCTGGCATTGGCCGTTGGGCGAAAGAGTGCCACCGAACCATCGGGCTGGCGATAGGCCTTTAAGCCTTCAAAAATCTCTTGCCCGTAGTGAAAAACAGCTGTTGCTGGGTCAAGTGAGATAGGGCCATAAGGTTTCAACTCTGGCTCACTCCAACCATCTTTTTCACTCCACTCACACACAACCATGTGATCGGTGTAGTACTTACCGAATCCACCTTCGGCAACTAGCGCATCGCGCGTTGCGGCATCTTTGGCATGAGGATTCAGAGTAATTTTCATAGTTATAACGCTGCGACCAGCGCATCTCCCACTTCAGTAGTACTTCGTTTTTTATCTCCACGTACCAATAAATCAGCGGCGACTGCGCGCTCGATATCGCGCGCAGCGTCAGTAAAACCTAAATGATCCATCATCATCGCAATTGACATGACAGTTGCCGTTGGATCGGCAATGTTCTTACCCGCAATATCCGGGGCCGAACCATGAACTGGTTCAAACATCGAAGGGAACTTACCCGTTGGATTAATATTTCCAGAAGCTGCAAGGCCGATTCCGCCACAGATCGCAGCTGCGATATCAGTCAAAATATCTCCAAATAAGTTATCGGTTACAACAACATCGAAGCGTTCTGGGTTAGTTACAAAGAACATTGAAGCAGCATCAACATGAAGATAATCAGTTGTTACCGTTGGATACTCTTTAGCAACTTCGTTAAAAGTACGGGTCCATAATCCACCTGAGCGCGTTAAAACATTGTTTTTATGTACGAGAGTTAGCTTTTTGCGATCGCGCTTTAGCGCGCGCTCGAAAGCATCGCGGATTACACGCTCAGCGCCACGTCGAGTATTCAAACTCTCTTCCGTCGCTATTTCAGCATCCGTACCTTCAGCTAAAACTCCGCCTGCGCCAACGTATGGACCTTCGGTGCCTTCGCGTACAACGATGAAATCAATAGGAGCTTTGGTCGCAAGCGGACCAGTGACTCCTGGCATTAATCGCGCTGGGCGCAAATTAACGTAGTGGTCAAAGGCAAAGCGCAGCTTTAATAAAAGTCCGCGCTCTAAAACACCACTGGGCACGGTTGGATCTCCAACTGCACCGAGCAAAATTACATCGGCCTTAGCAATTTCTGCGAGAGTGGCATCAGGTAGAACTTCACCAGTACGGTGCCAAAA
>CAILBF010000053.1 GCA_903832395.1 uncultured Actinomycetes bacterium
CCGTCATGGGCGATCAATACGTGCGTTGCTGGCGCTTTAGGAAGCCAGTAATCAACGATGCGGCCGCTAAAATCCACGCGCCTCACATCCCCGGGCACACCACGAATTTGGAAGCGCTTAATCTCTTTCACAATGGTTAAATCTACCCATGTCTACGCCTAAACGAAACATTATGTGGTTTCGTCGAGATCTTCGAATTGGCGATAATCCCGCACTTCTTGAGGCAATAAAGACGAGTGAAGAGTTAGTTCCTGTTTTTATTTTGGACCCAACATTAATTAATGCAACCGGCAGTAAACGACTTGCCTATCTGGGGCAATCTCTTCGTTTACTCGATGAATCACTCGGTAATGCCCTTCATGTAATGGTTGGCGATCACGTTGATGTTTTAAGAGAGCTGATGCAGCGATATGGGGCAACTTCAGTACACATCTCTGCTGAATACGAACCCTATGGCGCAGCGCGCGATGAGCGAGTCGAAGCCGCCGGCATTCCATTAGTACGCACTGGAAGTCCATATGCAGTTGCGCCAGGACGAGTCGTAAAGCCAAGTGATGCAACGCCTTACAAGGTCTATACGCCCTTCTATCGTGCTTGGCGTGTGCATGATTGGAGAGCTCCAGCAGCTACCCCAAAGAAAATAAGCGCAGTTGTTCCACTAGAAAGTGATCGAAACTTTCCTGATTGGAAACTGCCTGAAGGGGTTTTAATTACTGCCGCTGGTGAAAAAGCTGCATTAAAGCGATGGAAATTTTTTCAAGAAAACGGATTAAATAATTACGATGAAGGCCGAAATTTGGCGGGCATTGATGGAACCAGCAAACTCAGCGCCCACTTAAAGTGGGGCGAAATTCACCCGCGTACGCTTTTAGCCGAACTTGGAGAAGATAAGGCCCACGATACTTTTAGGAAAGAGATTGCTTGGCGCGAATTTTACGCCGATGTTCTATTCAATAATCCGAATACCGATAAAGAGTATTACGCCCCACGTTTTGCCCAGATGCGTTATGACCAACCAGATGCGAAGTTTGAAGCGTGGAAGACTGGACAAACGGGTTTCCCATTTGTAGATGCTGCCATGCGTCAGTTAGTACATGAGGGATGGATGCATAACCGAACTCGAATGGTCGTGGCATCATTTCTTGTTAAAGACCTGCACCTTGAGTGGCAGTTAGGCGCCGATTTTTTTATGAAACACCTAGTTGATTTTGATGTTGCATCTAATGCCCATGGCTGGCAGTGGACTGCGGGTAGCGGCACTGATGCATCGCCGTATTACCGCGTCTTTAACCCGATTGAACAGGGCAAGCGTTTTGATGCCGAGGGTGATTACATTCGTAAATACGTTCCAGAGCTAGCCCATTTGTCAGCCAAAGAAATCCATGAGCCATGGCTCTATGCAGATGGTTACAGCAAAGGTTATGCGCAACCAATCGTTGATCATGCCGTAGAGCGCCTTGAGTCTTTAGCGCGATTAAAAGAGATTAAAGCCGACAAACCCCAAGACCCTCGCGCTTAGCGCGATACATTGCATCATCGGCGCGACGCAGTAAATCCGGTGCGCCATTATTTGCTGCCATTCCGATACTGACCCCAATGTGAATATCTACGTTTTCAATTGTGAAGGGATAACTTAAAGTCGCTCGCAAAGCTAAAGCAACATCCATCGCCGATTCGTAACTGCCTTCATATAAAACACCAAACTCGTCTCCACCTAAACGGGCGAGAAGGGCACCATAGGGAAGAGAACGGCTAAATCGTGTGGCAACCTGCTGAAGTACTTTGTCTCCAGTTGCATGGCCATGAAGATCATTGACGGGCTTAAACCCATCGAGGTCTAAGAGCAAAAATGATCCATCTTTACCCATGAAGTTTTCAATCTCCGAGATTAGTTTGCGCCTATTAGGCAAGCCGGTTAATTCATCGGTACGTGCCAAAATTCGTTCAGCGCCTATGTTTCGTGACGCCTTTAAAGCTATTGTCATTCGAATAAACGCAAGAATCAGAGTGCTGATCGCTGGAATTAAAATAAACGCGGGTAAAAATCCAGGGCGGAGTGCGATTAAGGCTAAATAGGTTGCGCTCAAAAAAACAGATACGGCAATAAAGATGGGGTTGATAGTTCCATCCTCTGATGATTGTGAACTTTGAAACCAAAAGCTATGTGCGACGACAAGTAGGCCGAGAAGCCATCCATCGTCGATGAGTGAACCAAAGGTATAAGTACCGCTGATATGCATTCCAAGATAGAGAAAATCGGTAATCGAAAAAATCAATACGCCACATGCAAACGTGACCGACCGCCTTGAAACACCATATGCAATTACAGAAGCAAGAGTGATAGAGATGAAAACCACATCAGCTATCGGGTTCATGAGTGCAAACAGGGCTTGACCGGGCTCTGTTCCCGCATGGGGCAGAAGGGGCTTTAAAAAAACCGCCGCACCTAATGTGCTAAGTCCCAGAGCAATGATTGCAGCGTCAAATAACCAAAGAAGAGAAAAATTTCGATTCGGCGAAATCATGCGCGGTAGAGCGAGAATTGCACAAGGATAGAAGAGAAGATATGCGATGTTTGAAAGTGTCTGGGTCGGCATGGCAATAGAAAAGTAAGTAGGAATGCTTGAGAGGAGAGAGCCAATTAACCAAAAGCCGATTGCCGCTGCAATAAGCGCGGGGGCAAGATACTCATTAACACGTGGCGCCGTTAGTACTACGGCAATTGCAGCGGCTGCAATTGCGTTATACAAGTAAAGCTCACTCCACATCCCTTTAAAGGCGGGAAGGAAACTAAGAGCAAGATGTAGAACGAGAAGAGATGCACTTATCGCGCGTAGTAGCTTCGTGTGCATTTACTCACGGTAAGCACATATTTTTTGCTAATGAATAGGGAAATCCCCACTACCAATAATAGGGAGCGGGGATTTTCCTTAAGAATATGAGCGTTGTCTATAGGCCTTTAGTGCAGATCATCAAGGCAGTTGATTTACTACCGGCGATGTCAGCGGCTATTTGAATCGGCTGGTTTACAGCAACCACTCTGGCAGCTTGAAGTTTGTGAAGGTGCGAAATAGTTGCATTTAACGTACTCGTGTATGCACGGACCGCCGAAGTCCACGAAGTCACCGCGGTAGTTAATACTTTCTTATCGGAAGCGGCCGTTGCCGCAGCAAGCTTGGTTTGTGCAGCGGTCAGTCTCAGATTTGTTTCATCGAGTTTGGCTTGGATTTCAGCCTGTTTCGCGGTCTCACTAGTAATTCCAAGATCGATTGTTGGAATTTGAGCGGCATACTGTGCTGAAATAGAAACAGCGGAGTTCCTCGATTTTATATAACCATTTGCCGAAACAAGACAGTCATTTGAAAGCCATGTTAATTTTGTGCTCGTTGATAGAGGATTTTTAGCACACTTGTATTTTCGTCCGCTAACCGTTGTTGCCTGGTTTAACTTCGTGCACGCTACTCCATTTGAAATCGCCGCTGCCGAGGCAGGGGCAGCCGTGATAAAGCCAGTGGCAAGGATTAGAGCGACGCTTACAGAAGCGAATTTACGCATGTGAAGTACCTCCATAGGATGTGGTGCAATCTTAGCCAAGGTCAGAATAGAAAGCCTTGATATAACGCTCACAATTCAATGAATTCACTGTGAGTTAAACGCAGGCCTATCGACGCTGTTTTACTCGTACTTTCATGCCAATTTTTCGCACCATTGGCCTTGGAGCAATTCGTATAACGAAAGTCAGTAGTTGGTACTGCCAACCCGGAACCGAAATCGCCTTACCTTTCAGGGCATCGCTCCACGCCTTAGCTACGAGTTTGTCGGCATTAAGCCACATAAATGCGGGTAGCCCTTTCATCGACATCCTGCCCCTTTGATGAAATTCGGTGCGGGTAAACCCTGGGCATAGTGCGCTCACTATGACTTTAGTTCCAGCCAATTCAGTATGTAGAGACTCAGATAGCACCGTTACATAAGACTTCGAGGCGCTGTAAGTACCGCCTGCGATAAATCCGGCAACCGATGAGACGTTAATGATGATGCCTTTATCGCGGGCTTTCATTCCAGGAAGGGCAGTATGCATGAGTCGCATAGGAGTGCGCACTAAAACATCGAGTAAGTCCTGTTCGGCTTGCAGTGCGCTGACAGTGAAAGCTTTATTGATTCCAAAGCCAGCATTATTAATGAGAACATTAATTTCGTTCTCTGATATATATTTCTCAACGAGTGCACACCCGGTATCGGTCGAAAGATCTGCTTGAATAATAAATGTCTCAATGCCAAATGCCGAAACCAGTTCGGCTGCTCGCCCTTGAAGTCTCGGCAAATCACGCGCGACAAGAACTAAGTTGTAGTTATTGGCTGCAAGCAATCGCGTAAAACTTTCACCAATCCCCGCAGTTGCTCCGGTGACTAAGGCCCAGGATTTTGTCACTCTTCTAAGTTACCTTTAACGCACCGA
>CAILBF010000054.1 GCA_903832395.1 uncultured Actinomycetes bacterium
ACGAAGAGGGCTTACCCGACGTTGGTTGGATGGATGCGGCAACTAAAAATATTTCCGAGGGTTTAAAACCCGGCACTTTGGTCTCGTATGAAACCACTTTGCCTGTAGGAACCACCCGTAAACGCTTTGCGCCAGCTCTTGAAAAGATCTCTGGTCTTAAGGCTGGCGTGGATTTTCATTTAGTTTTCTCTCCCGAACGCGTATTAACTGGCCGAATTTTCTCCGATCTGCGCAAGTATCCAAAACTTGTTGGTGGAATTGATGAAGCTAGCGCACAAGCTGGCGTTAAATTTTATGAAGAGGTTCTAGATTTTGATGATCGTCCTGATTTAGCACAGGCTAACGGCGTGTGGGATTTAGGCTCATCAGAGGCAAGTGAAATGGCGAAGTTAGCCGAAACCACATACCGCGATGTGAACATTGGCTTAGCTAATCAATTTGCAATTTTCGCCGAAACTGCGAATATCGATATCAATAAAGTTATTGCCGCTTCAAATTCACAGCCCTTTAGCCATATTCACCAACCTGGAATTGCCGTTGGTGGGCATTGCATTCCAATCTATCCACGTTTTTATCTTTGGAATCATCCTGAGGCTACGGTAGTTCGCGCAGCGCGCGAGGCAAATGCGGCAATGCCAGCACATGCGGTTTCAATTTTGAAAACAGCTCTTGGGAGTTTAGAGGGTAAAAAAATTGCCGTGCTTGGAATTTCATACCGCGGTGGAGTCAAAGAGAGTGCGTTCTCTGGAGTCTTTCCTACGGTAGGTGCACTTATTTCGCAGGGCGCAAAAGTTTTTGTTCATGATCCTATGTACACGGACGCTGAAATTAATCAATTGGGATTTGCCCCGTATGCTTTTGGTCAACCTGTCGATGGCGTCGTATTGCAGGCAGATCATGCAGAATACAAAACACTCACTTCAGCGGAATTTCCTGGCGTTTTGGCGTTAGTTGATGGACGACGATCTTTGAACTCAACTAATTTTCCCGGTGTTAAATTCCGAGTAATTGGTGCGCCAGCTAACTAATTATTGAAAACGGTAAGTGCTCTCGCGGTTGCGGGGAGACACCGGCAATACGATTATAAATTCTGACTAAGCTTTCAGCTTGGCGTTCCCAGCTACGTTCTTGTAAAACTTCTGGTGTATAAACGCTTTGGTAGGCAGACTTATCGGTTAGAACTTTCTGTACAGCGACAGCGAAATCTTCAACGTTTTCAGCTACAAACACTTCCCCATTGCCAAGGCGTTTGACTTCAGCGGACATCGTCCGTACATCACTAACGACAATTGGCAACTTGGCCTGCATATATTCACCAAACTTCGTAATCAATGAAATCTCATGATTGAGTTTGTGATGGATAGGGATTAAGCCAATATCTGCCAATGAAAGATAGGCAACCAACTCGGAGTTTGGTACATAGGGCAAGACATGAAAGCGATCCTTCAACTCAATAAATTCAGCTTGAAGATTAATGACTGTCTGATTCTTTGGGTTTGCAATTAGGGCTAAGTGAACGCCCGGCAAAGATGACAGGGCCAAAAGAACGGTCGTTAACCCGCGTTGGGGAGCAACAGCACCTGAATACACCAAGAGCGGAGTTGAAGCATCAACTCCACAATCCTGGCGAATGTTTCTAGGACTTGGCTGCTGACCTTCAAAGAGGGGATCGTTAGCCACAAGCTCTGGGCGTTTCTGAATTTCTAAATGTGGAATTAGTAAATCAGACATCCCATCGCTGACCGATAAAACCGTCGCTGCATTGGCGGCGTACCGTCTCTCTGCCCGTGAATAAACCGTTTTTAGTGCAGGATTTAAATGGGAAACGCCAGGCACGTATTCATGTGCGTCATAAATCAATTCTGCAATGTGGCCGTTAGCGGCTAAGTATTCGACTAGCGCTCCAGCTATTGGCAGGGCCGTGTAATCATGGGCGTGAATAATATTGGGTTTAAATTCGAGACCAATCGGCTTGAGCTCGGTTAGCGCACGCGAGAGGTTAGGAATAGATGGCGCACGTAACGGCATAATCCGTATGTTGAATTTACGTTTGTAATATCTCAACGCCCTCAAAACTTTTGCAATAAAATCCTGTTTCACTACAATTTTCAATCGAACGCGATCAATTCTGGCATAACCAATTTTCATAGAATCATCGTGCAGATGTTGGCTCACGCCACACACCAATACATCCCAACCCGCATTTCCAAGTGACCATGCGCATTTGAGAACTCTGGAATCCTCTAGCACTCCATTGAGAACAATATGTAGCGTCCGGGGAGAGGAATTCATGAGTGAAATCTATATCGTCGAATACAAACTGTCGCGGTTCAACCCATTAAGAACGCTGTGAATTTACGCTAGTTACGCTTTTAAGGTGCCGAAGCTACCAATAGCGTTGAGAGCGATTGCCACAATGGCGCCTCAAGCGTTTTGCTAAATGATGCAGTGATATGTCCACCATCTCGATAAATTAGAAAATTTTCAACAATCGGGCTACAAGGATCGGTATTACAAATCCATTCTGTTGGATTGAGCCAGATAGCGCTATTTGCTTGTGCTAGATCGCGCTCACTTGTTAACCAATCCTCCGATACGGCCTTGGAAACAGGTGTCGCGCAGGCAAGAATTGAATCGAGGTTTTTTGCCAAACAATCCGCAGGAACGATTTGAGAAATCGGTGTATCACTCAGATAGACAACACGGCCTGAAAATTTCATCAGTGATGAAAGTGTTCGCGCCATTCCAGTTTGCCAAATTTGAAGTCGAGCATCTCCACTAGCCACAGCCCCTTCGGCATCCAAAGTCGAAAAACCTCTAGTGCCTGCCACGAAAGTTAAGTAGGGCTTCTCTTCGCCAATTCGCTTAATCGCACCTGTTCGCCAAATTTTGCAGTTAGTCATGAGTTTTCGTGTAGTCGAATTCCATGCTGGAATATCAGCAGGCCAGCATGACGACATCGTTAGACTCAATAAACGCCATTTTTTAGCAATTGCTAATCTTTCAATAGCAGGAAACCACGATAAGGCGTGACTATCTCCGAAGAGAACTATGGTTGTCTTCGATTTCAAGTTTCCATATGTGCATGGGGCAACACTCTGCGTTAAATTCTGTTGGGTGTGACATCGATCGGTGTATGGCTTCGGAACGTCCTTAGCAACCGTAGCTAATTTTGAAATGAGTTGTGCTGGTAACTCTTGATCCGCTAACGGTGGGAATTGATATTGGGCAATAGGTGCGGCAACGTCGGCGTTAGCGCTCGTGAATCCAACTACAAATAATAAGGAAAGTAAAATAAGCCAAACTTTGCGCATAGCGAAATTCTATGTCATCTCATAAAGTTCAAACAGCGGCTACTTAGTTTGTCTCTTTAGTGTGAGTGATCCGGCAGCCAAAATCAAAAGCAAGGACAATCCGATAACTAGGCAATCGTGGAGAATCGACCCATGCCCCATAATCACTTTTCTAGTTGCGTCAATGGCATACGAGAGTGGCAGTACATTGGATAAATCACTCAAAATTCTGGGCATACTCTCGCGTGGCACAAGCAAGCCACTGAGTAATAACTGCGGTAATAGAATCGCAGGCATA
>CAILBF010000055.1 GCA_903832395.1 uncultured Actinomycetes bacterium
CGCGCGGTTATGGTCGAGTTATCAATACAGCATCGGTTCATGGCTTAGTTGCATCCGTTGCAAAGGCACCATACGTTTCAGCTAAACACGGAGTTATTGGTTTGACCAGAGTCGCAGCCCTTGAATACGCCGCAAGTGGTAATCGTGATTCAGGTGGAGTAACAGTCAATGCAATCTGTCCTGGCTGGGTGGAAACCACTCTGATTGAGCCCCAGATTCAAGCTCGAGTGGAAATGTTTAATGGCGATCGTGCAGCAGGAATCGCGGATTTATTATCGGAGAAACAGCCATCTAGACGTATGTCCAAGCCCGATGAAATCGGCGCACTGGTTGTTTTCCTGTGTTCTCCACTTGCTCACAACATCACCGGTGCATCAATTCCAATTGATGGTGGATGGACTGCCCAGTAAGTAATTAAAAAACAAAACCCCCGAACCGTAATTGGCTCGGGGGTCTGCTTAGTAATTATTAAGGTGTCTTTTTAACCTCTGGTTTTTCTGATTTAGCTGGTTTTGCTGGCGCAACTGGCTTAACTGGATCAGTTGCTTTCACAGGAGCTGGTGGCTTAGTAAGTTCGGCCGGCTTTGTTGGTTTGATTGGTGCCGCGCCAAGAGCGGCGACTGCAGCTTTGTAAGCCGAATTTGCAGCGTCATTTGCAGCGGCATGGGCCTTTAGAGCAAGATCTAATTGGACACTTGATGCTCCGGCTACTGCGAGGGCTGCGAGAAGATCGGCGTCGGCCTTTTCAACTGCAGTTTTTCGTGCAGCATTAAGCGGCGCGACCTTTGATAGATAAACACTTTGTAAAACTTGGAATTGATCAATGGTGGCTTTCCAATCCACGTAGTATTTATTCTCAGCAGTTTGTAAATCGACCCGATATTTATCCATTGCAATGCGGTAGGCGATTCCATTCTTTGCAACCGTAATTCGATATTGAAGAAGATCCGCTTGATATTTGACCAAGGCAGCTTGGTAGGCAGCTGAATTTGTTGCTGCAGGTACTGGCGTTGAATCAGCGTGGGTAACACCAATAGAGCTGGCAATTAATCCGGTGCTAATTAAAGCCACACTGATAGCTTTTCTTACTTTCATGATTGACTCCTGAATAATAATGCCGAGCAATTGCCCGTAACTAAAATCTAAGTGCGCGCCTTGTGCCTATCCTGAGAGTTTCCTCTGGTGTCCCTGTGGCAATTCCTCTCAATTCGTGAACTTTATCGACTGCAAAAATGAACAATTCTGAGAACCGGCACTCAAAAGCGTTAGATGTGATTTAAAAAACGCTTGACTCTCATGACTAAATAATTTCGCAGTTGTACGATGAAATAAATACTCTCTCATCTCTATTTAGGAGGTGTTGGTGATGAGAATGAAAGTTATGGCGGATGTATTGCGCTATAAAAGATTTAGAGTTCTATCAATCTCCACACTGTTGTTATTCTTAATTCCAGTTCAATCAATCCCATCACATGCGGCAACGCCACCATCTGCCCCGCAATATGTTGAAGCGATGGCCGACACCACGCAAGCGGCAGTGACATGGGAGGCACCAAGTTCAAATGGTGGCGAAACGGCATTAAATTACACGGCACGCGTCTGGACCGTTCCTCCACCTACTGCAACTCCAGTTTTCACAACGTGCACAACAACTAGATTCGGGTGCATCGTTTCCGGGTTGACTTCAGGTACTCCTTATTACGTAGATGTCATTGCGAGTAATAGCGCAGGAGCTGGGGCTCCAAGTGCGGTGAGATCTATGACGCCTGGTGGAGCTGGAAAAGCCCCCAGCAATGTGAGCGCAACAAGTGATAACAAAGGTCTTGTAACAATCAAGTGGACGCCGATCACTAGCGCTGGAACGGGAGTATTTTCTTGGTACACGGCAGAAGTATTTACATCGCCAGAGATTTCAATCGGTACTTATTCCGGCTATTGCACCGAGAGCAATATTTCCGCCAGCAGTTGTTTTATCGGGGGATTGAAGTTAGGCGCAACTTACTACGCCCAAGTGAGAATCTATTCATCTCTTGGCTCGGGTTTCCCATCTACTCCACGATTTAGAGTTGTCGCTGGGGCAGTTGCCACACCGTCGGCCAGCCCGACACCAAACAAAGCAACTCCCACTGCAAGTGCAACACCAAGTAGTTCCGCATTAGCGACACCTGGTGCCACAGGTGTGGCTATTAGTTCGCAATCACCACAACTCGTCAAGGTCGTTGCACTCAGTAAAGCAGTGCGCATTTCTTGGAGTGCACCAAAGTACACAGGTGGATTAAAAGTTCTTGGGTATCGCGCAAGCGCCTTTGGTGGAAGCGGAAAGTTAATCCATGAATGTCGGACTTCGGCAAAGATTTTTACATGCACCATAAAAAACTTGGAAGCAAAACAGGCATATTCGGTGTCTGTTTACGTTGTATTTTCCGGCAAAGAGAGTCCAAGTTCGAAAATTCTCCGAGTTACAACCAAGAGTTAGGAAAAGGAAATGAAAAATGAGATAGTTCACGAAATCGAGTCAAAACTACAATCCATGGGATTAGCACCTGTATTAGGTGGCGAATCTGACATCACCATCCACAGCGAGTTACTGGATGCCAAAGGTGGATCGGGGGAGAAGAAGATCTCCTATGAAAATTCGATTCTGGTAGATGAGAAGGAAAGGACGGTATTCCTATATGAAAAAACGGCTGAAAAAAGTAAGGGATTTTCCTTCGGTTCAAGCTCAGAGTCCTCATTTCAGTCCGGCAAAACCCTTTCACGCCACGTTAAAGGCGTCTTCATCGGTAGCAATGGCGC
>CAILBF010000056.1 GCA_903832395.1 uncultured Actinomycetes bacterium
AGTTGGACTTGGCGATCGAGCTAAGTCAAAGTACAAGACTTATTCATTAGGAATGAAACAGCGCTTGGGAATTGCAGCGGCCTTACTCCCACAACCAAAACTTTTAATGCTCGATGAACCAACGAATGGTTTGGATCCCGAAGGAATTCAAGAAGTACGTGCGCTTTTGCGCTCGCTGGCAAATGATGGAACATCTGTTTTTGTTTCATCTCACCTTCTCTCCGAACTCGAACTCATTAGCGATTATTTAGTCATGCTGCGCCAAGGCGAAGTCGTTTTTACCGGCAAGATGACGGATTTAATGCTCAATCAACAACCTGTGATTATCGCTAAAGGCGCGAATGATGAAGATCTCTCGGTTCTGCTGAAGATTGCCGAGACTGCTGGACACCACGCAGTAATTCGTGATGGTGCTGTCCATGTTGAAGGACCAGCTGCCTGGGCAATTGAATTCAATCGAGCGGCATTTGATGCTGGAATAACGCTCTCTCAGTTAACACCACAGCTACCAAACCTTGAAGAAACCTTCTTTGAAATGACAGGTGAAAAATAATGTGGAACGTTGCATTTGCAGAACTACGCAAACTACGCAGGCCAACGCTATTTCTCGGCACAATGGGCGCAGTTGTTTTCTTCAGCGGGTTATTTTCAGCGCTTTTATTTTTACTTATTGATTCCCCCGATGGGAACTCTGATCGTGGCCGGACAGTTAGCCGAGAAGTTCTAGGTCTTGCAACTGGAGGAGTTCAAGGGTTTAGTAGAGTTGGCGGTTTTCTTGGAATAATTGCACTTTGCGTCTTTGCGGCTCAAACTTCTCAAGAATATACATATGGAACCTTACGCAACTTGTTAGTTCGCCAACCCGGTCGCATGCGAGTGCTAGCCGGAAAATTCATTGCCATGAAACTGTTTGCACTTGTGATGATCGTTCTCTCTGCCATTGTTAGCATTGCAATTTCGTTGTTGCTGGCACCTCGAGCTAAAGTCTCAACTGATCTGTGGTTTGGTAGCGATGGTCGGCATGCACTCCTTACAACTTTCATCAATGTTGTTATCTCAGTCATTGGCTATGGCGTGATTGGAATGGTTCTTGGTCTACTTCTTCGCTCTCCGATAAGCGCAATTTCATTGGGAGTTCTCTGGTTATTAATAGTAGAAAATCTCTTAATTGCAGTTAAAGCTTCATTGCAAGACTGGTTGCCCGGGGCTCAACTTCAGGCGATTGCTTCAGGTGGACGCCCTAGGGGTATGGGTACTGGGATTGAATACTCACACGCACTACTAATTGGTGGAGTATATGTAGCGGTAGGAACCGTCATTGCATCGTTGCTCTTTGTTCGCCGTGATGTATCTAATTGAGGACACCAGCACCTAATACCCGTCTTTTCTAAGGTTACTCAATTATTCTTGACCCCTTCCCCCGGAGGTCTTCATTTGAGAAAACACAGAGCGATTTCATTTGCTCTCATCGCTGCACTGACGCTGACAACTGCGCCGGCTCTAGCTTCGACCCCTAAACCAACGCTTGCACAGATTGCTGCAGCTAAAAAAATTGAAGCGGAAAAGAAAAAAGCGGCCGATGCTCAAGCGGCAAAGCTAGCTGCAGCAAATCAAAATTTACGAGCACTAACTGCTAAAGCTAACGCTGCAACTGCGCTTTATGCGCAAGCACAGAGAGAGTTAGCAATCGCGGTAGCGGCATCACGAGCTGCCGCACAGTATGCCCTCGAAACTGAAGCTGCTGTCGTTGAGGCACATCGAGTAATTGGACAACTTGCAACGAATGCTTACATCATGGGTGGAAGCATGAGCGATATTCAACCTTTGCTCAGTGCCAATGGCCCGCAGGAATTAATGGATCAACTCAGCACATTGAGCACACTTGGATCAAAGAATACGATTGCGCTAGAGCGATTTAAAGCCGCTGAGGTTATTGCTAAGGCCGCAAAGCAGGCCGCCGATAATGCAAAAGCTGCACAACAGGCTGCAACCAATAAAGTCGCTGCGGCCAAAAAGTCCGCCGATGATGCAAAAGCTGCGCAGGCAATCGAAGTTGCTAAATTACAAAAGCTTCAAGATCAACTGATGAAAGAGTTATCGAGTGCGCGCAAAGTTCGCGTAACTCTTGAACAACAACGGCAACTTGCTTTACTGGAGGAAGCTAAAGCTAATCAGGCCGAGATAACTCCGGGGCAGTCAAAGATTTGGCCAGATAAAGGATTTAAAGGCCGATCAACAATTAGAACCACGGAAGCCCAGCGTCTCAAGGCCGTTAGTTATGCAAAAACTCAAGTCTTGGCACGTAAGCCATACGTCTGGGGTGCACAAGGACCGAATAGTTTTGACTGCTCCGGTCTAGTTTTTGCCGCCTATAGATATGCGGGATTGGTTTGGCCAAATTGGGATCGCCTCAACGCTGCGCTTTATTCGACGTACACCATGCATGTTTCACTCAACGCTCTCGTTCCGGGAGATCTTTTGTTCTACTCATACGATGGCAGCATCTCTTCGATCCACCACATCACAATTTATGCCGGCAATGGCATGATGTGGGAAGCTAATTCGAAAAAAGTAGGCTTGATTTACTCAAGTATTTACAGCGTTAAAGGGCTTATGCCATTTGGTGGGCGGGTCTAGTCTGAGCACATGAGCTCTAGCGCACCGGCAGTCCGAAGCGCCGTGCGGTCGTGGTTAGAAAAGTTTGAAGCTGGCGACGTAATTATTGTTGCGGTATCAGGTGGCGCCGACTCATTAGCACTTGCTGCGGCGCTTTCACTCGAGGCTCCAAAGTTAGCAATTAAAATTCATGCAGTAACGATTGATCACCAACTTCAATCGGAGTCTGCAAAGCAAGCAGCTAACGTTGTTGCCCAGATGCAAACACTCGGTATCGACGCAACTGTTGAGAAAGTAACTGTTACGATCACAGAAGGTTTAGAGGCATCGGCACGAAAAGCTCGATATGCCGCACTTGACGCAGCAGCTGAAAAATTAAATGCAGCGGGAATTTTCTTAGGACATACGCGCGACGATCAAGCTGAAACTGTTTTACTCGGATTAGCTCGGGGCTCCGGCACGCGTTCGTTATCTGGAATGGCCGCACACAGCGGTACATACATTCGTCCATTACTTGCAATTACCCGGTCACAAACAGAGAGCATGTGTGAAGAGCTGGCGCTAAACATCTGGTTTGATCCACACAATCAAGATTCTCAATTTGCTCGAGTTCGAGTGCGTGCTGAAGCACTTCCAGTTTTAGAGAAAACTATTGGTCCGGGAATCTCTGAGGCACTTTCACGAAGCGCTGAGTTATTGCGCGATGATGCCGATGCCCTAGATGCTTGGGCCGAGCGAGAAGCACGGGAGTTAGATTTGGCAGATTTAGAGTGCGAACATCTAGCCAGCCTTCCGAGGGCGATCCGCAGTCGCATCGTCCGAGCGGCGATTTACGCCGCAGGAGCTCCCTCAGGGTCGATTTCAGCCGATCATGTGGCCTGCGTTGAGGCTTTAATCACGTCATGGAGCGGCCAAGGGGCGGCCCACCTGCCAGGTGGTGTGAAGGTTGAGCGTTTTTCGGGCAGACTTTCGCTCTTACGTAACTGACCTTGAGGGAGCCTTCGTGGATTTAGCTGGAGTAGAAAACGACATCGAACGTGTTGTCGTTACCGAAAAAGAGTTGCAAGAAAAAATCAAATCGTTGGCTGCCGATATAGCTAAAGATTATGAAGGCAAGGACCTGTTATTAATAGGTGTTTTAAAAGGCGCGGTCATGGCAATGGCCGATCTTTCACGTGCACTTCAACGCCATGTTGATATGGATTGGATGGCGGTTTCTTCATACGGTTCTGGTACGAAATCTAGCGGCGTCGTTCGTATTCTTAAGGATTTAGATCGCGACATAACTGGACGAAACGTTTTAATCGTTGAGGATATTGTTGACTCAGGATTAACGCTCTCGTGGCTTAAAGCTAACCTCGAATCTCGTGGAGCTGGAAGCGTTGAAATTCTTGCGATCTTACGCAAACCCGAAGCTGCCAAAGTAAAAGTTGACGTTAAATATGTTGGCTTTGAAATTCCACCTGATTTTGTTGTTGGCTATGGGCTCGACTTTGACGAAAAATATCGCAACCTTCCATTTATCGCCGTGCTTGCTAAGCACATGTATTCATAATTCCCCAAAGAAAGAAGAGAACTCAAAGATGTCTGAAGCCAAAAAGCCCGTAGAAAAACCGGCGAAGAAGAGCCCGCTCAAGAAAAGTTTTGCGGGAAATTCAACTCCTAAGAAACCCGTCACTCGTGCGGGCCGAATTTTTCGCGGGCCACTTTTTTGGATTCTAATTGCAATTTTTGTAGTCTCGATTTTTGGTCAAATTACTTCAGCTGCCAATCGTTATACACAAATTGAAACCTCACAGGCACTAGATGCAATTTCGCAGTCCAAAGTTGAATCAGCCGAGATCGTTGATAAGGATCAAAAGATTCGACTAGTTTTAAAACCTGGTGAGACCATTAAAGGCGCGACAAAAGTTGAATCTTCGTATGTCGCTCGCCAGGAGCCAACAATTGTTGATGCACTCACCTCAAACCCACCAATAAAAGGGTGGAACGTCCGTGTTCCATCACAATCACTTCTGGTTTCATTTTTGTTCTCGATTATCCCCTTCCTATTAATTGGCTTCCTTTTCTTCTGGATGATGAGCCAGGCCCAAGGCGGAAATAAGGTTTTCCAATTCGGTAAATCTCGTGCAAAGCTGCAAAACAACGATGTTCCTAAGACGACCTTTAAGGACGTGGCCGGCGCTGATGAAGCCATTGCCGAACTAGAAGAGATAAAAGATTTTCTAGCCAACCCCGATAAGTACGGTGTATTAGGCGCCAAAATTCCTAAAGGCGTTTTGCTCTTTGGCCCTCCAGGAACTGGAAAGACGCTTCTTGCCCGCGCAGTTGCAGGCGAAGCCGGAGTTCCGTTCTATTCCATCTCCGGATCAGACTTTGTTGAAATGTTTGTTGGTGTTGGTGCTGCACGTGTACGCGATCTCTTTACTCAAGCCAAAGCAAATGCACCAGCAATTGTTTTCGTTGATGAAATTGATGCAGTCGGTCGCCAGCGCGGTACCGGAATGGGTGGCGGGCACGATGAGCGTGAACAAACACTCAACCAACTATTAGTTGAAATGGATGGCTTTGAAGAAAATACAAAGGTTATTCTTATCGCCGCAACTAACCGTCCCGATGTTTTAGATCCAGCGTTATTGCGCCCTGGACGCTTCGATCGCCAAATTGCAGTTGACCGCCCTGATTTAAAGGGACGCGAAGCGATTCTTGCAGTCCATGCAAAAAATAAACCATTGGGCCCAGATGTTAAGTTAATTGATTATGCTCGCAGAACTCCTGGTTTTACTGGAGCCGATCTCGCGAACGTTCTCAACGAAGCTGCACTTTTGACTGCTCGTGAAGAGAAGAAAGTAATTTCAGATAAAGAACTCGATGAGGCAATTGATCGCGTAATGGCCGGACCACAACGTAAGTCACGCATTATGAGTGATGATGAGCGTCGGGTAACGGCTTATCACGAGGCTGGTCACGCACTAGTAGCGCACGCTCTCCCACACACTGACCCAGTTCATAAAATTACAATCATGCCGCGAGGCCGCGCCCTTGGTTACACCATGATTCTCCCTGATGAGGATCGATATTCGATTACTCGTAATCAGTTGCTCGATCAGTTGGCTTACTCTCTTGGAGGGCGCGCAGCTGAGGAGTTAATTTTCCATGATCCATCAACAGGTGCATCTAACGACATTGAAAAGGCAACATCACTGGCTCGCGCAATGGTTACTCAGTATGGAATGACTGAAGCTATTGGCGCCATTAAGTTGGGTGCAAATGCTGATGCGCCATTTATGGGACGCGATTACGGCCACCAACGTGATTATTCGGAAAGTATTGCTGGGTTAGTCGATAGCGAAATCCGAAAGCTAATTGAAAATGCGCATCAAGAGGCCTTTGACATCTTGGTAGCAAATCGCAAGATTCTAGATGAGATGGTCTTAGAGCTTCTCGATAAAGAAACCCTTAATAAAGAGGAGATTGAAGTTATTTTCAAGAAAGTTAAATCGGTTACTTCAAGACCGGCATGGACTGGCTCAATTACGCGCATCCCTTCAGATCAACCCCCAGTTGAAGTTCCAGCACGAGTGATGGTTGAGGCTCCAGAAGTAAAAAAACCAGTACGCCGCAAGAAGGCACCAAGTGACGATCAATAAGGTTTCCGTTAGCGATGGCCGTGCATCGGCTCCTTATGATCAAGCGCGTGCAGAGCGCGCTATTCGCGAACTCTTATTTGCTCTAGGTGAAGATCCAGATCGCGAGGGTTTAGTAGAAACTCCAGCCCGTGTTGCACGTGCAATGAAAGAGAATTTTGGTGGGCTTTGGCAGTCACCGGAAGATGTATTAACAACTACTTTTGATATCGGACATGAAGAGTTAGTCATTGTTCGAGATATAGAAGTCTTTTCACACTGCGAACACCACTTAACGCCTTTTCATGGGGTTGCACACATTGGATATATTCCAAGCGGGAAAATTACTGGTCTTTCTAAGTTAGCGCGCCTAGTTGATGTCTATGCAAAACGTCCTCAAGTGCAAGAGCGCCTAACAACACAAATTGCCGATGCTTTAGTTGAAATCCTTAATCCACTTGGTGTGATTGTCATTATCGACTGCGAACATTTATGTATGTCGATGCGCGGAGTAAAGAAATCACATGCGCGAACAACCACTAGTGCCGTTCGAGGCGTTTTACTAAATGCCGCCACACGCGCAGAAGCAATCAGCCTTATTACGCATCGGTAAAACCATGTTAGTTATGGGTATTCTCAACATCACGCCAGATTCTTTTGCCGACGGCGGACGCTATAACACTCTCGAAGGTGCAATTCGACATGCACGCGAGATGATTGCAGAGGGCGTGGACATCATCGACATTGGTGGTGAATCAACACGTCCAGGAGCCGAACGCGTGAGCGAAAGCGAAGAGCTTGCGCGAGTAATTCCAGTTATAACCGCACTCGCCAACGACGGTGTGAAAATCAGTATTGACACCATGCGGGCGAGCACGGCACAAGCCGCGATCGAGGCTGGTGCTCACATTATTAATGATGTCAGTGGTGGTTTATCTGATTCAAAGATGTTGGCAATGGCTGCCCAGCTTAAAACACCATACATTGCGATGCACTGGCGTGGTCAATCTAAAGACATGAACTCAATGGCCATCTATAACGATGTTGTGCGTGATGTTATCTCCGAACTTCAGGAGAGAATCGATGCCGCACTCGATGCCGGAATTGTTAAAGAGAATTTAATTATCGATCCAGGTATTGGCTTTGCTAAAGACGCCCATCACAACTGGGCAATCATTGATCACGTGGGGGAGTTTGTAGATCTTGGTTATCCAGTATTAATTGGGGGATCGCGAAAGCGCTTCTTAGGTGGCAGCACACCTGATGAGCGCGAAGAGGCGAGTATTGCCCTTACTAAACGCCTCTCCACAACGGGTATTTGGGGAGTTAGAGTTCACTCTGTGAAGCCCCACAAAGAAGTATTGCCGCTATGAGCGATCAAATTTTACTCAAAGGTATTCATGGCTTCGGATATCACGGAGTATTTGAACACGAACGAATTAATGGACAAGATTTCTTTATAGATTTGGCTTTAGGAATTGATTTGAAAGCAGCATCGGTAAGTGATGCACTCGAAGATACCGTTAGTTACGCCGACATCACCGACTTAGTTGTCGCTGAAATTACGACTAATCCTGTGGCATTAATTGAAAGACTTGCCGGCCGCATCGCTGAAAAAATTCTAAACACTTATGCAAAAATTGATTCGGTAACAGTTACGGTACATAAGCCTCAAGCGCCGGTATCTGCAAAAGTTCAAGATATTGCGGTGCAGATTACTCGCTCGCGATGAGGGCGGTAGTGGCACTCGGCGCCAACGTAGGAAACCCAACTGAGAATTTGGATATTGCACTTGCACTTTTGCGGGAAGCAACGCTAGTAATTGCCGTCTCTTCGTATTACACAACAGCTCCTATCGGTGGTCCAGTCCAACCCGATTATGTGAACTCTGTCGCAATTATTGAAAGTGAACTACCAGCCATAGATTTACTTGGACTGTTACATGGAATTGAAAAGAGCTTAGGGCGCGAACGCCTTGTTCATTGGGGTCCACGAACTATCGATTTAGATTTGATTCAATATGGCGCGCTGCTGAGCAAGAGTGCCGAGTTAGAACTGCCTCATCCTCGCGCCCACGAGCGCAGATTTGTTTTAGAACCCTGGTTTGAGATTGACCCAGATGCAGTTCTGCTCACGCATGGCCGAATAGATCAGCTTTTGGCGCAATTGCCTGCTAACCCGTAAACTTTCAACCACCTCGCCCGGTACCTGAAAGGACTGGAGCCACATGAGCGTATTAGTGCCAACGATGGGTGCCTTGCATAAGGGTCACCAAGCGCTGATTAAGCGTGCGCGCACCATGAGCAAAGAGGTTGTAGTTAGTATTTTTATTAATCCATTGCAGTTTGAGAACGCTGAAGATATCGCAAAGTATCCCCGTAGCCCAGAGCGTGACATTCAAATCGCCACTATCGCCGGTGCGACTGAAATCTGGATGCCAGACTTTGAAGAGATATATCCAGGAGAGATTACAAAGTTAAAAGCATCTCCAATTGGTGAACTCTACGAAGGAGCGTCGCGCCCAGGTCACTTTGATGGCGTAGTGACAGTTATTAACCGGTTATTTGAAATTGTTAAGCCGGAGGCTGCAGTCTTTGGTGAAAAAGATTTTCAACAACTACAGATTATTCGCGCGATGAAAAGTAAAGTTGAAATTATTGGAGTTCCAACGGTTCGTGAATTTGATGGCCTTGCATTTTCCTCGCGTAATATTCGCTTGAGCGAGCCTGGCCGTGTAAGTGCCAATGTTATTTACCGTGCAATGGCCGCAGCTCGATTAGCACCGACAGTCGCAATTGCGCAGGAGATTATCGATACAACGCTTTCAACCGAT
>CAILBF010000057.1 GCA_903832395.1 uncultured Actinomycetes bacterium
GAGCGAAATTGCATGTGCATGAATCTCACGCTCATTTACTGCACATGCTGAATACACAGTGATTTTTTTACCGCGAACTTTTCGAGCAATTGCAGTTGCCGCAACTCGCAGAGATTGAACGCTCTCATCTCCTATTGCTACTAAATAAATTCGCTCGGTTTGTGAATTCTTTGCACTGACGGGAATCTCATATAGCTCGCCAATTTTTCCAGTTGGGGAAAAGAAAGTGAGTTCATCGTCGAGATTTACGTCGAAATGGGTTTCTAACTCTTGGATTAAGGAGCCTGGGCCTTGAAAAATAAAACCATCGGTACCGTTGGTCGTATAACCCACAGCGATAGCATCGGCTGAAAGCGCGCTGACTAAATCAACTGGTGCGCTGGCAAGAATCCAAGACATGCGTTTAAGGCTAGCGCCTACGACGGGTTTACTTCTTAACTAAAGCGACCGCGGCATGGAGTGCGGCGCTGAGATTATTTGCCTCTTCTGCGTTGAGCTCAACGACTAGGCGTCCGCCGCCCTCGAGCGGGATTCGCATGATGAGGGATCGGGCCTCTTTTGTGACCTCCATTGGACCATCGCCTGTGCGGGGTTTCATGGCTGCCATGTGAAGACTCCTCAAAAATTACGGTTGGGGAAATGCAAGGAGAGAAGTATCTCGCATTTAGTCCACCGGTGGGAAATCGCCCTTAGATGCCTAAAATTGCGCTCAATCGGGCCTTGCCGCTGGCTATAACGGCATCTACAGAGCGGACTGGCACCGATAAGACAACTGCGATTTCATCGGATCTAAGAGATTTCAGATAGTGCAACGTCAAGATAAAGCGCTCCTCCTCGGGCAAAGATGCAAGGACCTCGGCCAAAGTTGTAGGAGCGTCCATACCGCTAAGGCTACTGGTCAAAGCTCGGGGGTTGGCCCCAATTTGTGTTCAGCGCAGTAAACGGGCAAAACGGCCCAGAGAAATACGCACCCCGATGAAGAGCCCTGGTGCGAGAAGGATAAAAAGTGGGCGAGGCGCCAGAATTTCTTCTGACCAATCAAATCGAGTGCTGTGTGCATCGATTGCAGTTAGCTCAAAACGACCAGTGCCCTTAATGATTCTTCCAGTATGAATAACTTCGCAGAGAAATGGTGGCTGCCAGGTGCTGACTTCCATCGTGTCTAGGATCCCACGAGAATTAATCCCAGTCACCGCACTAATCTGAGTACCAACTCCGTTTTGAATTTTCGATGTTACCCAGACTTTAGTTTGTAACATCCACTTAATTTGTTTTTCCCAGTCAACTAACTCATCCCAGACATTTTGAACGGGTGCTTTAATAGTTAGCGACATTGCAATGTGATTACTTCTCATTGCTCGCAAGCTCTTAGTGCATCAGCAACATTCGTAGTCCACGTTATTAAGTCACGCATTCCAGGTTTAATAAAATTCTCAGTCTCTAAATGTGCAACTAATTCATACAATGGGGCATAGATTCCAAATGGATCAAGAATTACTACTGGTTTATTATGAAATTTCAAATAACGGCCTACCCAAATTTCAAAGAACTCTTCCAGAGTCCCAGCGCCACCAGGTAAAGTTATGAATGCATCTGAAATGTCGGTGATCATTGCTTTTCGCTCGCCCATAGTTTCAACAATATGAAGCTCGTCATTATCGTGATCTGCGAATTCAATACCAACTAAGGCTTGAGGAATAACTCCCACTGTTCGACCGTTAACTGCGCGTGCTCCACGGGACACGGCCCCCATCATTGAAATATGACCTCCACCAGTAACAAGCTCCCAAGAAGCCGAACCAATCCCCTCGCCTAATTCATAGGCAAGATCAACATACTTAGGGTCAATAGTTGGCGACGATGAGCAAAAGACTGCGATACGCATGTGAGAAAGAATAGGGGTTAGGCTAAGGACATGACGACCATTGCATCCGGCCACGCAATCGCAACCATGGCTCATGGAAAACTCCTTGATGCTTGGTTTCCGGCACCGGCGCTAGCGCCCCTCACTTCCGAGATTCCATCGCACCTGCAAGCCCTTGTTGGGGTAGATGAAGCACGCGGAGTCACTCGCGAAATTGCGAGTATTGAAATCGATATCTCTGTTGCACCGACAACAACCCTTGATGTATATCTACGCTTACATTTACTCTCGCATCGCTTGATCAAGCCTCACGGCGCAAACCTCGATGGCGTTTTTGGTCTACTCAATAATGTCGTCTGGACGTCGAGTGGACCCTGCGAAGTAGATAACTTCGAAGTGACGCGTTCACGTTTAAAGGCTGCACATGGTCATGTCAGTGTTTACAGCGTTGATAAGTTCCCGCGCATGGTTGATTACGTAATCCCTAGTGGTGTTCGCATTGCCGATGCAGATCGCGTCCGTTTGGGAGCTCATCTTGCCTCTGGAACAACGGTCATGCATGAAGGCTTTGTGAATTTTAACGCGGGAACATTAGGCGCATCAATGGTGGAGGGACGAATCTCTGCCGGTGTTGTTGTAGGAGACGGCAGCGATGTTGGTGGTGGGGCCTCAATAATGGGAACCTTAAGTGGCGGTGGAAAAGAAATTATTTCAATCGGCGAAAAAACACTTCTCGGCGCAAACTCCGGCTGTGGAATCTCACTCGGCAATAACTGCATAATTGAAGCCGGAACTTACATCACTGCCGCATCTAAGTTGCGTTTGCCTGATGGCGAAATCGTAAAAGCTGCGACTCTGTCTGGAGCTCATAATTTATTATTTCGCCGCAACTCACTAGACGGCGCCCTTGAAGTTGTAAGCCGCACCGGTACTTGGGGTGGGCTTAATTCAGTTCTGCACTCCAACTAAATCAAAATAAGCCGATGGAATTTTAGCTCGGCTTCTAAAAGTTTCTCCACGCAATGTAACTTGAACACCAGTGCTTGAAGTCGCCCGTATTTGGCCAACGGTTCCACTGTCGTTCCTAGTTAGAACTTCCAGCGATAGAACATCTGGAAGTAGAAAAGCCGAAGCAACTAGAGCTTGAGGAATGCTTCGAGTCCAGGAGGCATAGTTGGGATTAAGTTTTGCATCCAAGCTCCCGGGATCATCGACAATCTGCGTGTATGCCCGTGCGCTGCCCCAAGCGTTGAGAGCAAGTTCGGTTTTACCACCTGATGAAGAGAAAAAGTAGGCAGAAATCGGCAGTCCCGCTTGCGTGATAGTTAAACCAACCGTATCGCTTACGGCTTTTTTCCAGATTGCGCCGAATTTTTTCTCAGTCTCTTTGGCGTACCCTAAAAATAACTGATCCGACATTTCTCCATATAAATCGCAGTCGCAAGCGGTTTTAATAAATCCAGCTTTATTGAGCGCATATGTCCGAGATGCAATCACTTGGGCTTGAACCGCAGCGATTGGCCAGTAAGAAGGCATCTCGCTCACCCCCCACAAATACTCATCCGATAAACGAACCGCATTTGTTAGCTCTAATCGGTAACCCAAAATTCGATCTTTGACAGCTTTCACTTGCATTTGTCCGTAACGATATGTGCGAGTCGAACCTAGTTGGGAAACTGACATTAAAGCTTCGGTGCCAGCTAAATATCGTGTGCCGCTCCACCGAATGGTAAAACTACGAGCACTATCAAAAGAACTAATCAGCTTTCCTGAGCTCACACTCGGCACAACTTTGTTGCCTAGCACCGAGAGATTGAGTGTAGATTTTTTTGAAAAAGTAGCCACCGGTACGGCATCAACCCGATTGCCAATATCGCCACTGAATACTTGAACAAGTGCACCATCTGTAGCGGTGAGAATTTTTGCAGTGCTCAGGAGATGGCCAATATTTACCCGTAGGATCATGGAATCATCTAAGGGTTGGATTAAGACATCCTTGTAGAAATATTGAAGTATGTCAGTTGCGCTTTTCCCAGCTAAAGCCATAGAGCGCGCACCCATTTGAGACATGCCTACGCCATGACCATAACCTGATCCTTGAAATGCAAACTCCGTAGGTACGTCTACTGCTGAGGCTGGTGCCGCCAAAGTAGTTAAGAAAAGAATAATTACAAGGAGTTTCTTAGACATCCTCATCAATGGCTGCACTCTTTCCGACCTTTAAAAACTCTTGATACGCGTCGATTGTTGCATTGGGCTCGCCACGTTGAACTAACTTACCTTTGTGCAACCAAGCAATGTCATTGCACATTTCGCGCAATGTTGCCATGGCATGACTAACGAGAATCAAGGCGCGATCATCACTACGCAGTTCCTTTATGCGATTAAGTGACTTCTCCTTAAACTTTGCATCTCCTGCACTCAAAGCTTCGTCAACAATTAAAATATCGGGGCGAACCGTTGCAGCTACTGAAAAGGCTAATCGCGAAAACATGCCCGATGAATAGGTACGCATCGGAGCATCAATAGCATCTCCCAGCTCTGAAAAATCAGCAATCTCTTGGAAGTGATCCTCAATTTGATCGCGCGTCATTCCAGCAGCTAAGCCGCCCAGGACGACATTGGCGCGGCCCGACATCGATGGATTAAAACCAACTCCTAAAGCTAATAATGTGCTGACGCTGCCGAAGACTTCAATCCGACCTTGGGTTGGCGGAATTATTCCAGCGATGACGCGCATGAGCGATGACTTACCTGCACCATTTGCTCCGATGACGCCTAACACCTGACCGTATTCAACATCAAGGTTTACATTATCAAGGGCGTGAATAACACGTGTTTGTTTTCCGCCACGTCCTAGCGATTTCACGCGACCTTTAAGCGTTGGTCGGCGATCAATTGCAGTTGTGTAAGTGAGACCAAGGCCGCGGACCGAGACCGCGATTTCATTGGTCATGTGGTTATTAGAGGCGGACGGCAAATTCGCGCTCCCTTGATAGAAAGAAATAAGTACCAATCAAAAATATTCCAACGGCCCATGCTAAGCCGGCTAACAGGCTAGAAGCTCGAGGCACCTGTCCATGGACTAATGAAAGTGACCAACTTTCAAGTAACGGAAAGAGTGGATTGAAAACTTCAAAGGCTCTCAAGTTAGGCTTAAGTGACGATGCTTCATAAAGAATTGGTGACAGATACAAAAGCGTTCTAGTCAAATATGGCAGGAAGCTTGCAATATCGCGGAAGTAAACATTGATACATGAGATCGTTATTGCTAATCCCAGAGCTAAAAAGATTGCAATCAAAAAAACGGGAATTGCCCAGAGCATTTGCCAAGTAAATGGCAGACCTAAAATCGCTTTAATTACGAGAAAAACCGCCATAGTCGGAAGAAATTTGAAAATCGCAATTATGACTGCCGAGACTGGCAGCATGACTCTGGGAAATGAGGTATTGAGAATGAGTCGCTGTCCGGCAGTGATTGATTTAACTCCGCCAACTAGTGAGTTTGAAATAAGATAGAACAGAAAGAGCGAAGCAGTTAAGTGCGCGTACCTTGTGCTATCGGATGAACCACGAATAATTACAATTAATAGGAAATAAACGCCAGAAAGCAAGAGTGGATTTAAGATCAGCCATAACTGGCCAAATACTGAATCAAAGTGCTGTTCGTGAAGTTCAGATTTCGAAAACTCCGAAATAAATGCTCGACGTCCCCACAGCGATTTTACATAACGCGATAAAGGTGGCAGGCCTGCACGAAACGGCTCGTAGACCTGCGTTGGTGCGTTCACGGCGTAAGACTACCTCATGGAGCAAGTGACTTCGGTGAAGTAAGAAAGCCACTTCCCCATGAGATATGCATAGTAAGGAGAATGAGCGGCAGGCACATGACTTCACTTAAACTTTTCCCAATCATTATCGATGCTACGAGAATGAAGAGGGAATAGACCAGGGCCGGTAAAAAGAAAATATTCGAGATCACAATCCCAAGAATTAGTGAGAGCCCAGTTACAAGTACCGTGAAAGGCGGTGCTAAATATCTATAATTAATTGTTCCGTCATGTTGGCGAGAGACAACTCGACGCCAACGTCCATATTCGAAATACTGACGAGCAAGCGCTTTAATAGTTGAGCGGGGGCGATAAGTAACGACTAAACGTGGATCAAAATAAACGAGACCACCAGCTGCACGAAGGCGAAAATTCAACTCCCAATCCTGCGCGCGGGTAAAACGTTCATCAAAGCCACCAACTGCGAGTAGCGCCTCTTTTCTAAATGCACCTAAATAAACTGTATCCACCGAGCCGGCAGCGCCACCTGTATGAAAACGCGACGTTCCCACTCCCAATGGACTACGCATTGCGCGCGCAACTGAACGCTCAAATACACTCTCGCCAACTGCGGCCATCACGCCGCCCACATTGACTGCGCCACTTTGCGCAAGAATCTCAAGAATTAATCGTAAGTAGTCATGTGGAATCTCTGCATGTCCATCGACGCGCACGATATTTGAGTACTGCGATTGCTTCACTGCCAGATTTAATCCAGCAGCTGTGCGACCAGTCGGATTCGAAACAATGACGACGCGGTTATCTTTTTCGGCAATTGCTTTGGCAATCTGCTCGGTGCCATCGCTGGATGGACCAATCGCCAAAATTACTTCGAGTGAGCCGTGAAAATCCTGAGACATAATTGCATCTAGAACCTTCTGAAGATGGGCCGCTTCGTTACGTATTGGCAGGATTACCGAGATTTCAGCTCTCGGTGAGCCATATAACTCGTTTGCAGATGTCGTCATAACCCCCCCACCGTATCGCTCAAGTACTCTTCACCTGTGAAAGCGACGCGACCTATCAAGATTATTACCTCATTCTCCATTGCCGTAGTGGCGATTTCTGCCATTGCGTGGCTGGGGTTAGGTCAAGTCAGCGGCGCACTCAACCGTATCGATGTATTCGGCGCCCTAAACAAGCGGCCAGATAAACCTACAACTGCAGTTAACTATTTAGTGGTTGGATCTGACACTCGTGCTGGCCTGACTGCGGCACAATCAAAACTTATGCGAGTCGGCACAACCGCATCAGCTGCAGGCGCGCGCTCAGACACAATGCTGCTAGTTCACATCAGCAAAGCCCGCGACAAAGCAACAATTATTTCAATTCCGCGTGACTCCCTTGTGACCATTCCTGCGCACCAAAATCCAATTTATAAAGATAGAACGAGTCCTGCTGGACATGGAAAAATAAATGCAGCATTTGCTTGGGGTGGTGCACCACTGCTGATTCAAACAATTGAAGCTGAAACCGGAGTGCGAATCGATCACTATGTTGAAATTGGTTTTGCCGGTTTCGCTGGAATAGTCGATGCTCTCGGCGGAATTCAAGTCTGTTCAAAGATAAATATAAATGACCCAAAGTCACACTTAATTATGAGTGCCGGGGTTCATACCCTCGATGGAGTTGAAGCGCTGAAATACGTGCGGACCCGCGACATTGATGGCATGGGCGATCTAGGCCGAATGCAACGTCAACAACAATTCGTAAGTGCAGTGCTCCGTAAAGTCACGAGCACGGGGGTCTTACTTAATCCCGTTAAATTAGTTAATTTCTTTAACGCGGCCACCGCTACAGTAAAAACCGATTCGCAACTCAACACGAGCGATCTACTCACTTTGGCCAAACAATTAAAGAGCCTTTCGGCTAGCAAAGTACGAACTTTGACGATTCCGCTTGGAAATTCAAATGCGAATGTGCCTGGTCTCGGGTCAGTTGTAATCTGGGACAAGGTCCTTGCTCCAGATTTATTCAACCGGTTGAAGCTTGATCTGCCACTAGTCGACGTTGCTACACCGTCACCGTCGGCTGGATCCACCTCTGCTAAGCCTGCAAAGCCGACAACAATCGATAAATTTAAGACTCGCACTGCCGCTGAAAATCCATGTGGGGCACTGAAGTAAACTCATGGGCATGAACCCGACGCTTTCAGTTATTGGCTGTGGGTATTTAGGTGCAACGCACGCGGCCTGCATGTCCTCACTTGGCTTTACCGTAATCGGAGTTGATACCGATCCCGAAAAAGTTGCGATGCTTTCGCGCGGGGAGCTCCCATTTTATGAACCGGGTCTAGATACTTTATTAGCTCAAGAGATCAAGACGGGCCGATTAACTTTTACTACCGATTTTTCTGCAATTGCAGATACCGACGTCCATTTTATTTGCGTGGGGACTCCACAAAGTGCCGAAAGTTTTGCCGCTGATTTAACCTATGTGAAGTCGGCAGTTGCTGGAATTGCACCCTACTTGAAAGACGGCGCACTCGTAGTCGGCAAGTCAACGGTTCCAGTTGGAACTGCGCAAGGACTGCGCGATGAGCTTAAGAAATCGGCGCCCCAAGCCGACTTGGCTTGGAACCCAGAGTTTCTGCGCGAGGGTTTTGCCGTTGAAGATACATTGAAACCTAATCGACTTGTAGTTGGTGTTACGAGTGATCGCGCAGAGGAGATTCTCAAAGAGGTTTACAAACCTTTGCTGGCTTTGAACACTCCTTGGATTCGTGCCGACCTTGCGACTTCAGAGTTAGTGAAAGTGGCCGCTAACTCTTTCCTTGCTACTAAAATCTCTTTTATTAACGCAATGGCCGAGATTTGTGAAGCTGCAGGCGGAGATGTAACCGTGTTAGCAAAAGCTATTGGTTATGACCCACGAATCGGTAGTCGTTTCTTGCAAGCTGGAATTGGTTTTGGCGGCGGATGTTTGCCTAAGGATATTCGTGCATTCATGGCTAGAGCCGAAGAGCTTGGTGCAAAATCGGCCGTTGAATTTCTTCACGAGATAGATGCAATTAATCTACGTGCACGCCAGCGAGTTATAGATGTGGTTCGCAATGATCTCTCAGCGGATTTAACGCAGTATAAAATCGCAGTTCTTGGCGCGACTTTCAAGCCTGATAGCGATGATGTGCGTGACTCCCCCGCACTAGATATCGCAGTCGAGCTTCATGCAGCTGGGGCAAACGTTGTCATCCATGATCCAAAGGGAATCGAACCCGCACGCAAGCGTTTTCCCAACCTTAACTTTTCAGAAACTATTGCTGAGTGTGTAAAAGAAGCCGACTTGATCCTGCACTTAACCGAGTGGAAAGAGTACCGAGCCCTTGATCCTTCCATCATTGGCCAGTTAGTTAAAAACAAGATGATTATTGACGGCCGTAACGCACTGGATCGCGAGCTATGGCGAAGTGCTGGTTGGAAATTCCACGCTTTGGGGCGAACCGATTAACGAGACCGAAGTTATCGATGCCGTACTTGCAATGAAAGTATGGGCAGTCGTTGGGCTTGGCAATAACCCCGATCGTGCAGCTTTTGGCGTTGCTAAGTTGTTGCAAGACAAAGGCCATCAAATCATTCCGGTATATCCGCGGGCCGAAGTGGTGCATGGCCAAACTGGATACAAAACACTTAGCGAAATTCCGGTGCAAGTCGATGTTGTTGACTGCTTTGTTAACTCGGCATTGGTTGGAAAAGTTGTCGATCAAGCGATTGCAATCGGAGCTAAAGCAGTTTGGCTGCAACTAGACGTCATTGATCATGATGCCGTTGCTCGCGCGCAAGCCGCTGGTCTATTGACGGTTATGGACCGTTGCCCCGCAATTGAATATAGGGCGCGCTAACTAAAATCCAGTTTTTTGATTCCGACGCGACGTTAAGTTAGCGCCTTTAGCTTTGGCTTCGGCATTGATTGCTTGTAAACCTTCGCTTATCTTCGCTGAGATAGTTGCATCACTTACACCCAAGATTCGTGCAGCTAAGAGGGCGGCATTTTTAGCGTTGCCTATTCCGACAGTGGCAACGGGAATCCCAGCTGGCATTTGAACGATTGAAAGAAGAGAATCCATTCCATCTAAATTCTTTAATGCAACTGGAACCCCGATGACTGGCAGAGTAGTTAACGAGGCAACCATTCCAGGCAGATGCGCCGCCCCACCTGCACCCGCAATAATTACTTTAAAACCTTTAGCTTTAGCACTTTGCGCAAACTCCACCATTTCAAGTGGCATGCGGTGGGCAGAGACAACATCGGCCTCGTAAGTAATTCCTAAAATATCTAAGGTTTTTGCAGCATCCTCCATAATTGGCCAATCAGAGTCTGATCCCATAATGATTGCAACATCACTCATCAATTTCTCCACTCATATAAGCCAGGGCATGCGCAACTTCTTGGGTTAATTCTACGACGTCATCGCCTAAAAGGTTAATGTGTCCAATCTTGCGACCTGGACGCGCTTCCTTTTTATAGTGATGAAACTTTAACCCGGGATTTCGGGCCATGAGGTGTAAGTAAGGCCGATACATGTCGGTCTTATCACCTCCCAAAATATTTCCCATTACTGCCATGGGGGCGCTCATTGATGGATCTCCCAATGGAAGATCTAGAACTGCACGCAAATGTTGTTCGAACTGAGATGTAACTGCGCCTTCAATAGTCCAATGTCCCGAGTTATGTGGGCGCATGGCGAGTTCATTGACAAATAACTGATCACCTTTAACAAACATCTCAACTGCCATGACTCCGGTTACACCAATCTCTTGGGCGATATCTAAAGCCAAGCGTTGAGCTTTCGCACTCATCAATTCACTGAGTGCTGGAGCTGGCGTAATTGTCATTGTGCAGATTCCATCAACTTGAACGGTCTGTGTTGGCGCCCACGTGGTGGCCTGTCCGTGTGGCGAGCGAGCGACCATGACGGCTATTTCATAATCAAATTCAATGAGCTCTTCGATTAGCAGGCTACCCACTTGAAGAATAATCTCCTCAAGCTCTTGTCGACTCTCTACTTTCCACACTCCACGCCCGTCGTAACCGCCGGCAATAACCTTAGCTATTAATGGGTACTCACTAACATCGCTGGCACTAGTTATCACTCGTGATTCAGGGGCTGGAAATTGCTTAAGACGCTCACGCATTGCAGCTTTGTCCTGTGAATACAGAAAAGCTTTTGAACTTGGTCGTACTACTACTCCGCTGGCTTCTAACGCCTTAATTACGCTCAAAGGTACTAACTCATGTTCGAACGTAACGACGTCACATTTCTTTGCGAACTCAAGGACCGTTGCTACATCTAAATAGTCACCGACAACATGGTTTGTAATTTGTGCACCGCTATCACTTGAATCTCCAGCCAATAGAATCAAATTAATCCCGAGGGCCGCCGCTGGTGCAACACTCATCCGTGCTAGTTGGCCCGCGCCGATTATGCCGACTGTAGGAAAGGAATCGCTCACTGGATTATCGTAGATGAACTATGTCACCGGCGTTAACATGGATGCCAGATGCTAAAACAAGCTCGCCTTCAGAAGATATGGCGGCTGCAGAACCGATTTCTCTGCGTCCATCTGGGTATTCCACGGCAATTTCACGACCAATGGTTGCGCTTAAGTCAACGTACATTGATGCAATTTCATCGCTTCCCTGATCCCATGCAGAAAAGTTTTTCTCGAAGTTATTAAGGAATTTTCCGAGTAAGTCATTGCGAGTTATGTTTCGGGCACCTTCGATTAGTAATGAAGTTGCCGTCGGAACTGGGAGGTCGTCGCTGCGCATTCCTACATTTATTCCAATTCCAACAACCACGCCATCATCAGTGGCCTCGGCAATAAGACCCGAAACTTTTTTCTCATTAATTAAAATATCGTTGGGCCATTTAACTTGCGCACCGAAATCAGAAAGGATTTGAGCGACACTTACCCCAGCAATTAGAGGAATCCATCCCCATTCACTTCGGTTGCGTTTAGGTTGTATGTAAAAAGAAAATAAAAGTGCAGTGCGCGCAGGTGCATCAAAACTCCGAGTTAAACGGCCGCGCCCGTTGCTTTGGTATTCAGCTGCGATTACATCACCAGCGGTTGCAATTCCCCGACGTACATGTGCAACTAGATCGCTCTGAGTGGATGCCGTGAGTTCGACCACGCTTACTCGCCAGTACTGCCCCACGACGGCGTTGATAATTGAAGTATCGAGTGCCGTACTTAGCATTTCTATGTCCACGACTAGTACCGTAGGGGCATGAGCCGTAATCTGCATACAACTGCCGGAAAAATCGAAGATTTGCGCGCGCGCGTCGAAGAGGCAGTCCATGCCGGTTCGGCACGTGCAGTTGAAAAGCAACATGCCAAGGGTAAGCACACTGCTCGCGAGCGCATTGAGATGCTGGTCGATGAGGATTCATTTACTGAAATTGATGAGTTTGCACGCCACCGCTCAAACCAGTTCGGCATGGAAAAGAATCGGCCTTACGGAGATGGCGTAGTAATTGGAACGGCAACCGTCGATGGTCGACCAATTGCTTTGTATTCACAAGATTTCACAATCATGGGTGGATCACTTGGCGAAGTTCACGCCGATAAAATCGTCAAGATTGCAGCCTTTGCTCTTAAAAGCGGAATCCCGCTCATTGGTATCAATGACTCGGGTGGCGCGCGCATTCAAGAGGGCGTTGCTTCGCTATCTGGTTATGGGAAAATCTTTCGCCTCAATACGCGCTCCTCGGGCGTCATACCCCAAATCTCTCTCATCCTTGGGCCGTGCGCTGGTGGTTCTGCTTATTCTCCAGCATTAACTGATTTCACGGTGATGGTTAATGAAACATCACACATGTTTATTACCGGTCCAGATGTAATCAAGACTGTTACGGGCGAAGAAGTCGATATGGAAGAGCTAGGTGGAGCTCGCACCCATAACACTCGAACTGGTAACTCACACTATTTGGCTGAGAGTGAAGCCGATGCGATTGATTATGTAAAAGCTCTGCTCTCATATCTGCCCTCAAATAACATGGACAGCGCTCCGCATCTTCCTCCAACAGAGTCATTAGATACAAAGCCTTCAGATATTGCACTTGATACTTTGATTCCCGATAATACTAATCAGCCATATGACATGAAGGTTTTGATTACTGCTCTAGTTGATGAAGGTGAGTTCCTGGAAGTGCATGCACTGTATGCACCGAACATTGTTGTGGGCTTTGCGCGCATCGAGGGTGAGTCAATTGGAATTATTGCCAATCAACCCTCCCAATTAGCGGGGACTCTAGATATTAATTCAAGTGAAAAAGCTGCACGCTTCTTGCGTTTTTGCGATGCTTTCAATATTCCTATTCTTACGCTGGTTGATGTACCGGGCTTTTTACCTGGAACTGAGCAAGAATGGGACGGAATCATTCGTCGAGGCGCAAAACTTTTGTACGCCTACGCCGAAGCATCAGTGCCACTTGTTACTTTAATTACTCGCAAAGCATATGGTGGTGCCTTTATTGTTATGGGTTCAAAGTATCTGGGAAGTGATATTAACTTTGCTTGGCCTACAGCTGAAATTGCGGTCATGGGCGCACAAGGCGCCGTCAATATTCTCTACCGCAAAGATTTGGCAGAAGCTAAAGATCCGGTGAGCAAGCGTGCCGAACTAGTTGACGATTACAACGAATCACTAGCCAATCCATACTTAGCTGCAGAGCGCGGCACAATCGATACGGTTATTGAGCCAAATCAATCGCGCGCATACATTACGAAGGCTTTTAGAACGCTTAAAACTAAACGCGATACTTTGCCAGCGCGCAAACATGGAAATATTCCACTGTAATGCGCTTTGAAATAGTAAATGGTAAACCAACCGCTGATGAACTTATTGCTATCGAAGCGGCAATGGCACTTCATAAGCGTGAAGAGTTAACGCCCGTGATTCGCCGAAGCGCATTTGGTTTGCCACAACTTCGAAAGCCCTTGAATAATCACTTTCGTTTCGTCACCCGGACCAACTAAAAATCTATGCCAAAGATCATCCTTGCTTCTGCATCCTCTTCGCGCCGCCGATTATTAGAATCTGCTGGCTTATCACTCTCAGTTATGGTCAGTCATGTAGATGAAGAGACTGAATTTTTTAATCAATTGTCACCTTCTGACATGGTCATTGCCCTTGCTATAACTAAGGCGCATACAATCCGCGAGCAGATTGATTTTCCAGCGATAATTATCGGTTGTGATTCAACTTTCGAGTTTGAGGGTCAATCATTAGGCAAGCCTGGAACGCCTGAAATAGCTTTCGAGCGGGCTAAACGTGTGCAAGGAAGTTCAGGTCTATTGCACACCGGTCATTGCGTAATTGATACGACAAAAGATCGTGAAATTTCCAGCATCGTTACAACCAAGGTTACATTTGACTCCATGAGCGATGAAGAAATTAGTGACTACGTCGCAAGCGGCGAGCCACTTCATGTCGCAGGTGGTTTCACTCTCGATGGCTTCAGTTCGCCATTTATCCCAATAATCGAAGGTGATTACACAAATGTTGTCGGTATTTCGATGCCATTTATTCGAAAAGCTTTTGCCCAGCTTGGATATTCATGGCCAGAGGTTAAGGTTATGCAATGAAACGCGTATTGATAGCTAACCGAGGCGAAATCGCGGTTCGAGTAATTCGCGCCTGTAAGGACCATGGTCTCGAAAGCGTGGCGGTTTATTCTGATGAAGATCGCACCGCAATTCATACGGGTATGGCAGATTCCGCGTATTCACTAGCTGGAACTACGGCCACGCAGACATATTTAAATATTGAGAAACTAATTGCAGTAGCAATCGAATCCGGAGCAGATGCAGTTCACCCCGGTTATGGATTTTTATCGGAGAATGCAAACTTTGCCCAAGCTGTTATTGATGCGGGATTAATTTGGATTGGGCCCCCACCAAGTGCAATTCGCGCCCTTGGCGATAAGGTCTCTGCACGCAAGATTGCTTCAAAGGCGGGTGCACCATTAGTTGCAGGCACGAAAGATCCAGTTGCCGGCCACGAAGAAGTCACGGCCTTTGCCAATGAGCACGGACTGCCCGTTGCAATCAAAGCCGCACATGGTGGCGGTGGGCGTGGATTAAAAGTTGCCCGCACGATGGAGGAGATTCCTGAGTTATTTGCTTCGGCTGTTCGTGAAGCAATTAGTGGATTTGGCCGCGGTGAGTGTTTCGTTGAACGCTACTTAGATAAACCTCGCCACGTTGAAACTCAAGTCCTCGTTGATCAATCTGGGCATGCGGTAGTAGTTAGCACCAGAGATTGTTCACTGCAGCGCCGCCATCAAAAACTTGTTGAAGAGGCGCCTGCACCATTTTTAACGGATGCGCAAAATGAAGAGCTCTACCGTTCGAGTAAAGCAATTATGAAAGAGGCTGGCTACATCGGAGCAGGTACGTGTGAGTTTCTCATTGGTCTAGATGGCACTATTTCTTTTCTTGAAGTCAATACGCGTTTACAAGTTGAACACCCGGTGAGTGAAGAGATCACTGGTATCGATTTAGTCCGTGAACAGTTCCGTATCGCAATGGGTGAATCCCTTGGCTTCGATGATCCAGTAATTCGCGGACACTCAATCGAATTTCGTATTAATGGCGAAGATCCCGGACGAGGATTTCTACCAGCCCCAGGTCGCATCACTCAGTGGGTTATTCCAACCGGTCCAGGCGTTCGCGTTGATGCTGGCTTTCAAAAGGGTGACACTATCGGTGGAAA
>CAILBF010000058.1 GCA_903832395.1 uncultured Actinomycetes bacterium
CAGAGACGGTTATTCATGCAATTCGCGCATTAGATAAACCTGCTGGAACGCTGATCGGTGGTGCGGCCGCAGACTTTACTGACTCACAAGACGGTATCGCGCATAAACTTCCATTTGCGTTTGGCTGGATTGCATTAACAGTATTGATTTTAATCTTCGTCTTTACTGGCTCGATAATTTTGCCGCTCAAAGCAGTCATTCTCAACGCGCTTTCGCTCTGTGCCACATTAGGTGCAATCTCATGGATTTTCATCGGCGGTCATCTCAAATGGCTAGTAGGCGACTTCACTGTGACTGGAACCCTTGATACGGGATCAGTAATTTTAGTAGCCGTCGTAGTCTTTGGGCTATCGATGGACTACGAACTCTTCTTGCTCTCACGCATCCGCGAAGAACATTTATCCGGAAAATCTAATATTGAATCGGTAGCAGTTGGACTTCAGCGCTCTGCTCGAATCATTACTGCCGCTGCTTTGCTGCTTGCCGTTGTCTTTGCCACTTTTGTCACGAGTGGAGTTACTTCCATCAAGATGCTAGGCTTTGGAGTTGCATTAGCCGTCTTGCTCGATGCAACTTTGGTCCGCGCACTCTTAGTGCCGGCACTTATGCGATTATTTGGCGAACGTAACTGGTGGGCTCCGAAATGGTTGCAACGTTTTACTTTAAAACACTAAGCCTCTACATCACTTCCATAACGAACTGGGCGGTCAATGTTTCTTTTAAATAGCCTAAGTACTGAGATTCTTTTTGGCTGCATTACGCTCATTCTTGTTGCGCTTACAGTCATTTTCTGGAATCGACTTTCTGCTAAAAATTGGTACCGCATCACCGCACGCGTCCTTGTTCTCGTTTTAATTCAAATTCTTGCTTTGGCCTCAACCGGGATCGCAATTAACCGTGCCGGCGAATTTTATGCGAGCTGGGGAGATCTTTTTGGGAGTAAGAATCAACTAGCGAAAATCGCCATCGAACCGAGCTTATTAGCTCAAATTTCAGCTAAAGATATTCAGTCGGCCACGAAAACCGCAGGTGGAAGTTTGATCTTCCGCGAGGTGATTAAGGGATCTCACTCGGGTATTTCAGATGTCGTTTATGTTGTTCTGCCGCCGAAAATAGCGGCACAGATGGAAGCAAATCTGACCGCCCCGTCGGTCGGTAACGACTACCAAGTGGTCGAATTATTCTCAGGATATCCGGGAGTTCCTAACACTTGGATTGGAAGCATGTCTGGAATAACTACTCTCGAAAAACTTGAGATCGCTGGTTCAATCCAAAACACAATTGCAATCATTCCCTCTATTAACGTTGCGCCCGGTCTAGACACTGAGTGCCTCAATTTTGTTGGAGGACCCCAAGTTCAAACGTGGATTACCAGTGACATGCGAGATTTTGCATCAAAATTCATCGGTATTGATAGTCGACCTTGGAGCACTTTTGGCTATTCAACTGGGGGTTGGTGTGCCGCAGTAGCCGCAATTTTCCATCCTGATATGTATTCAAACGCCGTCGTCCTAGCAGGATACTTCAAGCCACTATTCAACTCAGGTGTGAGTAAGCGAGAGAAGCTCTTCTTAACTAGCAAGTATTCCCTCATTCGGGAATTGAAGAAGAGCCCAACGAAAGTACATCTTATGATCATTGCAAGCCAAAAGGATTCCTTTACAAATCGAGCAGCGCAAGAATTCATGAAGTCTGCTGCACTCTTAATTTCAACACGATATGTTCCGATTCCCATAGGGGGGCACAATACGAATGTATGGAAACCATTCGTTGCCACCGCTTTTAAGTGGATTGACGCACAAAACGTTCTTGCCGTATCTCCCGCTCCGCACTAATACTGTTTTTGCACTTGTTAGTGTCCTCGGCCGGAGTCGGACCGGCGACCTACCGCTTAGGAGGCGATTGCTCTATCCACTGAGCTACGAGGACGTACTTGGATAACGAGGGCAATCTTGTCATGAATTAATGGGCAAGTTAGACTCAAAGAAATGGCAAGAACCTACGATGTCGTAATTATCGGATCCGGCTTTGGCGGATCGGTCTCAGCCCTGCGCCTGCGGGAAAAAGGTTATAGCGTCGCAGTTTTAGAGGCTGGGCGCCGCTTCGAGGATAAAGACTTTCCTAAGACATCCTGGCGCCTCCGAAAATTTCTCTTTGCTCCGGGCCTTGGCTGTTATGGAATTCAGCGAATCCATGTGCTCCCAGATGTATTGATTTTGGCTGGCGCTGGAGTTGGTGGTGGCTCACTCATCTATGCAAATACTTTGTACCAACCAGGGGATGAGTATTTTAATGACGCACAATGGGCATCGATAACGGATTGGAAAGCAGAGTTAGAACCTTGGTTTGACCAAGCGCGTCGAATGTTAGGTGTAGTTGAAAATCCATATTTCTCTCCGAGTGATCAAGCGATGAAAGATGTTGCCGAAGAAATGGGCGTTGGACATACATTCCAAATGGCGCCGGTTGGAATCTACTTTGGTGAAGGTAAAGGAGTTGCTGCGGCCGATCCATTCTTTGGCGGAGTTGGTCCAGCACGCAGCGGTTGTCAGCAGTGTGGTGCTTGTATGACTGGCTGTAAATTTAACGCCAAGAACACGTTACCTAAGAATTACTTAGGTCTAGCTGAATCCGCAGGTGCGACTGTTTTCCCAATGACTACGGTTAAATCTTTTTCTCAGAATAGCAATGGCACGTGGGACATTCGCGCAGTAAAGACTGATGATCCATTTGGCACCATCATTAAATTCAAAGCCGATCAAGTCATTGTTGCTGCTGGAACCTATAACACGCAGAAACTATTGCACTCTATGAAAAGGAAATCTCTGCCTAAGTTATCGGATCAATTAGGCCAGCTGTCGCGCACCAATAGCGAAGCGTTGACTGGTGCGATGATGCCAAATATTGATATTGATTTCAGCCAAGGAAGCGCCATTACATCCTCATTCTTCCCGGATGAACACACGCATATTGAGCCCGTTAGATATGGCAAAGGCAGTAATTTCATGGGATTAATGCAGACCATCATGACCGATGGTTATGACAGCAAGGGACGCAGAAAGCACTGGTTCAAACAGTTCTTAGCTAATCCCTCTCTTCTTGGAAAGATTTTGAATGTTCGCCGCTGGAGTCAGCGAACCGTGATTGCATTAACTATGCAAAACGTTGACTCGTCGGTAACAGTTAGTCAAAAGCGCGGTTTATTTGGCTGGCATTTAACTTCCAAAAATGATCCCTTAAAACCAAATGCAACCTACATTCCGGCAGCTAATGAGGTTGTTAAGCGCATTGCCGCTAAACATGGCGGAATCGCTGGTGGGCATATCGGCGACCTCATTGATGCACCATTTACTGCGCACTTTGTGGGCGGTTGCGTGATCGGTAACAGTGTCGCTACCGGTGTCATTGATCCCTATCACCGTGTCTATAACTATCCAACACTTCATATTGTTGATGGTTCAACAATTACGGCAAATCTAGGAGTGAACCCATCACTTACTATCACTGCCCAAGCGGAACGGGCTCTATCGATGTGGCCAAATAAAGGCGATGCAGATGTGCGCCCTAATCAGAACTCCACGTACCAACGCATTTCAGCGATTTCCCCTAAAGAACCTTTCGTGCCAAATGGCGCAATCGGTGCGTTAAAGGTAACTTAGAAGAGTGACAAAATCCTGGGCCTTAGTCACCGGAGCAACTGCGGGGATTGGTGAAAGTTTTACGCGATTGCTTGCAGCCAATAACTACAACTTAGTTCTTGTCGCGCGTGATTTGCCG
>CAILBF010000059.1 GCA_903832395.1 uncultured Actinomycetes bacterium
GTTCTCTCCGTTCTTGCGATGATGTTATGGATTAGCCCTGTTTTAGCACTCGTGGCCCTTGTTGCCATTCCACTCTCCATGTTTGCCTCAATTTTCATCGCTAAAAAGTCCCAGAAGCAATTTATTGCACAGTGGGATTGGACCGGCAAGCTCAATGGTCACGTGGAGGAAATGCACACCGGGCATTCACTTGTGAAAGTTTTTGGCCGCCGCCAACAAGCCATCACTGATTTTGCAACGCTCAATGACAAACTTTTTGAATCATCCTTCAAAGCACAATTTATTTCTGGTGTTATCCAACCTGTCACTCAACTTGTTTCAAACCTTATCTACGTAGCAATTGCTGTACTCGGTGGATACCGCGTTGCAACTGGCACCATGAGCCTTGGCGACGTTCAAGCATTTATTCAATACTCACGCCAATTCGGAATGCCACTCGCACAAATAGCGGGCCTCATGAATGTTGTTCAATCTGGTGTTGCGTCGGCCGAACGCCTCTTTGAGCTACTCGATGCGACCGAAGAAATCGCCGATCCAGTCGAGTTTAAAGAAATTGGTCGCGCAAAGGGAAAGATTGAATTCAAGAAGGTCGCATTCCGTTATGTTAAAGACCAACCACTTCTAGAAAAATTTAGCCTCAAGGTAAAGCCCGGTCAGACAATTGCAATCGTTGGTCCAACCGGTGCTGGTAAGACAACACTTGTTAATTTGATGATGCGCTTCTATGACATCTGGGAAGGTTCGATACTTCTTGATGGAGTAGATATCCGCGAATTCAAGCGCGATGATTTGCGTCGTCAATTTGGAATGGTCTTGCAAGACACTTGGTTATTTAGTGGAACGATGCGCGAAAATATTGGATACGGAAGTAGTACGCCAACAGATGAGAAAGTTGAAGAGGCAGCAAAAGCTGCAAACATCGATCACTTCTTACGTTCATTGCCTGCCGGTTACGATTCATTATTGACTGACGATAACTCCACCGTTTCAAATGGAGAACGACAACTTCTGACTATTGCTCGCGCCTTCATGGCAGACCCTGCAATTTTGATTCTCGATGAAGCGACATCCTCGGTGGATACTCGAACTGAAGTATTGGTTCAACAAGCGATGGCGAAATTACGTCAAGGCCGTACTTCTTTTGTTATCGCGCACAGACTTTCGACGATTCGCGATGCCGATGTCATCCTTGTGATGGACAAAGGTGGCCTGGTCGAGCAAGGCACCCATGAAGAGCTAATGGCTTCTAAAGGCTTCTATTTCGACCTTTACGCCAGCCAATTCGCTCAATCTATTTCTGAATAAACCACCGCTAGATAAAAAGTTACCCCTTCGAGCCGAGCGCTAGCCCTATGCAGTAGGTCACATATCCATTAGGATTCCAATGACTGCATAAAAGCAGTCATTTTGTGCGGTAGAGCGAATGACCGTACAACCATGAAGGGTAAACATTCGGGGTTAGCATGACCAAAGTTGATGGCCAGATGAACGGCAAACAGGCTTCGGCCACTCCTCAAACCGCCAATGAAATCATTCTTAATCACCCTGTCTTTGGCCTTATGCGTTGGCTGGCAAACAGCCCCACTGGCGATGAAGTTGCCCGCGAATTGACGCTCAATTACTTCCAACGCCTTGGCGCAATCCAGACGCGCTTAGTCACAACCGATGAGAACGGCACCCTTCGTTACATAGGTGATTTTGGATTCGAGAATTCCCAAACAGGCATTACCTTGGAAGTGGATCAATGGCAGGCGCTCACCACTGAGATCGTACAAATTGAAATCGGACAAAACGGACTCGGCTGGTCTTCCACCGGCAAATACCTCCAAGCTCGCGTCAACGATTTCGGAGATACCCGCGGCTGGATCACCGTTGGATTCGCCGATAAAAACGTGGACCATTTTGTGGCCGAGCAGCTCATGCAGATCTTGAAGCACGTGGTGGGCATCTATCTTGCTAGCCAGCACAATCCAGTTCACTCAAATACCGTAAATCACCTAAAATACACAAATCATTCAAATCACCCAAATCAGGCAAACCACCTAGAACACCCAAATCACCCAAATGAGACAAATCGTCAATTATTAGCTGGCCGTGACGCCTTTACGCCCCGCCAACTATCGATTCTGGCAGGCATGGTCGAAGGTAAGACCAACCACGAGCTCGCCTCCGAGCTAGGTTTTAGCGTCTCCACCGTTCGCCACGAGACTATGCGTATCTACCAGACCCTTGGAGTCTCCGACCGCCGCGAGGCTGCCCGCGAGGCTATGGAAAGAAAAATCTTTTAAATCTCAGGGTTTTCTCCCCTTTTGGGGGCAACATTTGCCCCGGAACGGTGTCTATATCTATAGGAAGCAAGACGTTGCTGCCTGTAAGACCCGGTTAACCATTTAAGGCGGATTTAAAAAGTGAAATTCAAGGCATCTAAGACAACAGAGGTAACGGTTAATACTGCCGTTTCTGAGTGGTCTATTGCCGATCTCAGCGCTCTCTACGCCGAACAGCGCTCATCACTTACCGCACAAGCTCGCCGCATCCTGCGCAATCAAGCAGATGGCGATGAAATCGTTCAAGAAGCATTCCTAAAGTTCATCCTGGCTGCTCCAGAATTGGATAGCCGTGAGCGTGCGTTGGCTTACCTTCGCACCACAGTAAACAACCTCTGCCTCAATCACATTCGCGCAACAGGTTCACGTCCAAACCTTGTCGCAATTGATTCTGAAACATCACAAGAGAAGATCAACGAAATCTCTGCGACTAACCACGTTTCATTCGATACAAATATGGCTGCCGCTGAAGATGCTTCCATCATTCGCGAAGCCCTCGCTCGCCTTTCAAGTGACCAACGCACTGCCCTCGTTATGTGGGAAATGGAAGGTCGCTCTACTGAAGAGATCGCAGAAGCACTTGGCACAACCCCTGCGAATGTTCGCCACGTTGTACAGCGCGCTCGCGCTTCCTTCGTCCGCATTCTTGCTACATGGGTTGTCGATGAAGAGACTGGTGCAACAGCACTTGATGCTCTTTCTACTTCTTATAAGAAGGCCGCTGAACTTGCTAAGAAATCAAGCAAAGTCGCCCTTTCTCTCCTCCTTGTTCTCGTTGCATTCCTTGGCTTCAACTCCATCACTGGAAATGAAATTACTAAGAGCCCAGTGACTGCAATCGCAACAACAGTAGATACAAACGCTGCGAACCCAGCACCAACTGCATCAGCTTCTGCAACAGCAGCATCTGATCTTGTTAGTAAGTCATCCCAACTTCTTGCTGGTGTGAATGCAAAGACAAACCCATTTGAGTTTGCTGGTCTTGATGCCGATGGCATCCCAACAGGTTTCACTGCAACTGATGGCGTCCACACAGGCAAGGTATTTGCCTCATCCGGTGCCCCAGTTGTCACAATCGACGGTACAAAGCTCAGCATCACTTCAATGAGCCAAGATGCGAACGCCGTAAACGTCCTTCTCAAGCAAGATCTTTCGATTTCAGCTACAGGTACCACCATGACAATTGACCCAGCGGTCACGATGAATCACTCATGGGTGCCACTCAATGTTTCAACTGCAAACACGGATATCACGCGTCTACCTGACGGTAACTATCTCGTCACTAGCGTGCTGGTCATCGATTCAGCAGTTGATACAGGTACAATTGTGCCTGTTAGTCGGGGCTTTGACGTGTCGAGCGCCCCGTCCACTATCACCACTCGTCTCGTAATGAACCCAGGCAAGACCAAGGTCTTGGCCCAGGCGATTTATGTCCAGGCGAAGGGAGCGAAGTAAATGTCGCTCCACCAAAAGGTTTCCAGCGCGATCCGGATATTGCGTTGGAATAGAGATGTGTCAGCACGTGCGTCACATCTCGTGGTCGAAAAAGACCCTCTCATTACTTATGAGAGCGTCATTTTTTGCCTATTCAGCAAAGCCGATGCCGAGAACGTCTCGGGATCGACTGTTTTCTTTGAAAGGAAACTAATGTCTACAAAGACAACATTTAAGCGCGTTGCGGCTGTTGCTGCTGCTGCGTTGGCGATCGGCGGCTTGTCTGCTGTATCAGCTAATGCCGCTGCGGGTCAAAAAATCAGCACAACAAGCGGTACGTCAATCTCAACTATTGCTGCAGGCACTGACCTGACATCGAGCATGGTTGTTGGAAACTACTCA
>CAILBF010000060.1 GCA_903832395.1 uncultured Actinomycetes bacterium
ATAAGTTCATTAATTGAGCAGAATTAAATATCAATTTAAATCTGGTCCCAGTAGCTCAGTGGATAGAGCAACCGCCTCCTAAGCGGTAGGTCGCCGGTTCAACTCCGGCCTGGGACACGGTGCTATGGTTTTTCTATGAGAAGAAAAATTACTCCGCCCCTAATTGCAGTTTTGCTTCTTTTCTTAGTAAGCACAAACTCGGCAGCTTCGCCGGTGAAAGCTGGCGCGATCTGCACCAAGTTGAATCAATCAACGGTAGTGGCCGGTAGTAATTTTATCTGCGCAAAATTGGGAAAGAAGTTGGTGTGGAATAAAGTTCCAACAGTATCTAACCCTGCATCTACACCACCTACACCACCTACACCACTAGCATCCTCAACCCCAGCTTCAACAAACACGACAGCGCCATGCAAACTTCCAGTTGCTGATGGTCGCGGTGATGTAGCAATAGGTGGCTGGCCACGAATTCCACAGCGCATGAAATCAAACGGCACCGTTATTTCACAAGTTATCATGGTGGATTTTCCTGATGCTCCAGCCACTATGTCGACGCAGGCTGCGTTTGCAAAAATATCTGGTGCAACAGATACTTTCAAGGAAGTGTCTTACGGAAAATTTATTTATGAAATGCAACCAACCACTAAGTGGTATCGCATGAGTAAAAACTCATCAGCTTACGTAGCTGGTGGTTGGAGCTTTGAAAAGCACAAGAACTACATACTCGAAGCAACAAGCTTGGCCGACAAAGATGTTGACTTCTCCAAAAGTGATAGCTTCATAATCTTGGCAAATCCAGATGCTATTGGGATGGGTACTTCTGGCCCAGCATTTTCCCCAATGCGAAATGACGGGATTACTTTGGATGGACATTACATTGGGAATGGTGCGACCTCGGCCTACGATCTAAACCATTGGGGTTCTATTTGGGCTAATCACGAGTTGACCCACACACTCGGAATGGTTGATCTCTACACATTTAATCCAAGTCAAAACGGAAATGTCCCCTTCCCCTTCACTGGTGATTTTAGCTACATGGGTGACTCTTCGTTCACATCAAATTCGCCAAGCTTGCTGGCTTTTGAACGATGGAATATTGGTTGGTTAGATGACTCACAAATACTTTGCTCATCGAGCAAGGAAATTACTCAACTCATCTCACCGATTGAGGAAACCGGGGGTTTGAAAGCAGTAATAATTCCAATTACAAAAACCAAGGCTCTGGTTGTAGAAAGTCGTCGCCCATTAGGAATTGATAAGAATCTAGCTAAATCGGGCGCACTTGTTTATTTAGTCGACTCTTCAATTCAATCAGGTTTGGGGCCCGTTAAGGTGTATCCAGCAAACACTTCAAGTGATCCAAGTTTTAAACAATCGCCAAGAGCCGCAGGTGAATCAGTTACGGTAGAGGGAATTACTGTGATGGTCAGCGCATCAGACTCTTCTGGCGATACAGTCAAGATTACTCACTAATTACTTGCTTGTAGGATGATAAGTATTTATCTTTGAGCTCTGGCCACGTTTTAATTTTTACAAAATTATTCTTCTTAATTTGAATATCACCATCTGCAATATTCACAATTTTGGCTATAAATTCCTCCATACTATAAATGCCATCTTCTATTAATTTCACTTTTATTAGGTTATCACCTTCGTAGTTGGAAAAT